>JAYRFD010001248.1:0-16815 GCA_041908565.1 Polyangia bacterium
CGTCGCTTCGCCCCGTATCAGCCGCCTCGGTGTAGAACCGCACGGCCGCCGCGAACTCGCGCTCGGCGGTTTCATAGCTACCGGCGTCGCGCGCCTGCAAGGCCTGTTCAACGTGGATATCGCCAATCAGCTTGCTGGCCTCATACAACCAGGGGGCTTCTTGCAGCGCTGCCTCTGCATGACGAATCGCACCGGCATAGTCCCGCTGATAAAAGGCGATCAATCCTTCCAAATAACGCGGAGAGTCTAACTTCATAGCCCGCCCGCGCTGCAAAGACTCAATGGCAGGCTTCAAGTATTTTGGTTCAATGTCTTTCAGTCTCTTTTTGGCCCAATCCCCACCGCCGGCCAATCTTGCTTCATAGATCGCTTGTTCAAAGTGCTTCCCAAGGACAAATCCCAACGCGTAATGAACTTCTGGATTGTTATTGCCAGAGGCCAGCGCATTTTCCAGTTCAGACAGGGCCTGCGTATACTCGTGCATCGCCATGTGGCCCCGTCCAAGAGCATACAGGGCCAGGCCCGCCGACAAATCGCCATAATCCGCCAGACTCTTTTGGATTTGCTCCATGCGCCGGCGGATAATGTTCTTTTCCCGTTCAATGTTGTGAACCGGTAGCTGACGCGCGCTGCGCAGCAGCCACTCATTGTCTTTGATCTCTTGCCCCAAGCGCTGCGCCAGCTCCGCCTGCTTGGCCGCCTGTTCCTGCGCCAAGCGAGCCTGTCGGGCTCGCTGAATCCGCGCCTGAATGCCATAGCCCACCAGCATCAGCACGCTCAGAAGCAGGCTGACGGCAAGCACCGCCAGCGGCTTGTTCTGCTGGGCCTTCCAGCGCAACAGCCGATACAGACTCAGCCGCTTGCCGACGATGCGCTGGTTGTGAAGAAAGCGGTCCAGATCCTCAGCCAGCGCCGCAGCCGTCGGATACCGCTGGTCCAGTTCCTTGTTCAGACACTTGCCAACGATGATCTCCAAAGCCTCCGGAATCCCCGGCTTCTCCCGCCGCAGCGGCGGCGCGATCTCGACGATGACCTTGATCAAAACTTCGGTGACATTGGGCGCCGCGAAGGGAGGTCTTTCAGCCAGCAGATCAAACAGCGTCGCGCCCAAGCTGTACACATCGGTGCGGCGATCGAGTCGCTTGCTTTCCCCTCGCGCTTGTTCGGGTGACATAAACGCGGCGGTCCCCATCACCGTGCCCGATTCGGTCATGCCTTGGGACTCGTTCACGTCGCGCGCCAGCCCAAAGTCCGTGACCACCGGGTGAAGCCCGCCGCTTGGCGTCCGCTCGACCATGATATTGGCCGGCTTAATGTCGCGGTGAATGATGCCCAGTTCGTGGGCGGCGTGTAGCGCCAAGGCCGCGTCTTTGATGAGCTGAGCTTTGTCGAGCAGCGACAGACCATCGCGCAGCTGCTGCAGCGATTTTCCGTCGACAAACTGCATCGCGATGTACGACTTGCCTTCGACCTCGCCGACCTCAAGCACCTTGCAGATGCCCGGATGATCAATGCGGGCTTGCGCGCGCGCTTCCTGCATAAAACGCAGCGACAGCCGATCGTCATCACCCCGGATGAACTTCAGTGCCACCAAGCGCTGCAGGCGACGATCGCGCGCCTTGTACACCGATCCCATGCCGCCGTGCCCAACCAACTCCAACAGCTCATAGCGATCCCAGTGAGCCAGTTTGGCCGCAATGCCAATCGCTGCGCCCGCAACCGTCACCACGGCCTCGGGCGCGGCATTCTCAACAACACCCGGCGCAGCGGTCACATCAGTCGATTCCTGCTGCATCCCGCCGGCAGACCGACGGGATGGCTCGGCGACTGGCCCGGCTGTTGTCTGTGCCCGCGCCGAGCCTAAGCCAAGGTCCTCCCGTAGTTTCTGCTCTGGAGATTTTCCCAAGGTAACTTCAGTATGACGCAGCTTCGATGCCGCGACGCAGGAGCGCAAATCTGTGTGCCTTACCGACGGAAGCTGCGGCCCATTCGGTTTCCATCGAACGCCCCAACCGTCCCGCTTGAATCGCCCCGCAAAGGCGATCAGAATGTGCAGTTCCCAATGCCTCGACGAGCCCCTGCTTCGACCCGTGAGTCTGTGTCCCGGTCCCCTGCGGCACCCGCGCCGGGGACCGACAGCCGCCGTGATCAGCTGCGTGCGGCCCGTCGCATCGTCGTCAAGATCGGCACCGGCGTGCTGACCGCCGCGGGCGGCGTGTTCGATCGCGGTCGCTTCGAGAGCCTGTGCGACGAGCTTATGCGAGCAGCCAGCGAGCGCGAAGTGGTCGTCGTGTCGTCGGGGGCCGTGGCGTTGGGCGTCGAGCGCCTGGGTCTGCGGGCCCGTCCCAAGGACATCCGCGGCAAGCAAGCGGCCGCCGCCGTCGGGCAGTCGCGGCTGATGCGCCTATACGACGATGCGCTGGGCAAGCACGGTCAGGTGGTGGCGCAGGTGCTGTTGACGCATGCCGATATCCAGTCGCGCACGCGATACCTGAATGCTCGCCACGCCATCTCGGCCCTGCTTTCGCAGCGCGCGCTGCCCATCATCAACGAAAACGACACGGTCAGCGTCGAAGAGCTGAAGTTTGGCGACAACGACACGCTGGCTGGCATGGCCGTTGATCTGGTCGAAGCCGAGCTACTGATCATCCTGACCGACATCGACGGCCTGTACACAGCGGACCCGCGAAAAGACCCCAGCGCGACGCGCATTCCCGAGGTCTTCGGCATCGATGCAGCGACGCTGCAGCTGGCCGGTGACAGCAGTTCCACCGTCGGTACGGGCGGCATGGCCAGCAAGCTGCGGGCGGCCCATCGGGCGGGTGAATCGGGCGTGCCGACGCTCATTGTCCCCGGCAAACAGGTGGGCGTGCTGGATGCCGCGCTGGCCGGGGAAGCCCTGGGCACCTTCGTGCATGCGCCGCCACAGCCTGGCACCGGTCGTAAGAAGCGCTGGCTGCTTCGCGATCTGCGCCCGACGGGAAAGCTGGTCGTCGACGAGGGTGCGATTCGCGCCCTGCGCGATCGTGGCAAGAGCCTGTTGCCCAGCGGCATCGTCGAAGTGCACGGCACCTTTGAAGCCGGCGAGCCGGTCAGCATCGTAAGCAAAGAAGGCAGCGCGATCGCGCGCGGGCTCAGCAGCTATGGCTCCGACGAGCTACGACGCGTCCTGGGCGCCCGCAGCGCCGAGATCGCCCAGCGCCTGGGCTACAAGCCGGCCGATGAAGCGGTGCATCGCGATGACTTGGTCTTGGCCGATGTGTCCGCGCCATCCACGCGGTCGATTCCAGGTGCAGGATCGCGCGCACCTTCGACGAAGGAAGCCTAGTCATGACCGCACAGGCGCAGATCTCAGCCGACACATTTTCCACCGCGCAGCGACTGTGTCAGGCGGCGCAGATCGCGGCTCGCCCGCTTTCGGCATGCTCGACGGAACAGAAGAACGCGACCCTGTCGCGACTGGCGGATCTTCTAAGTGACCCGCAGGAAGCCCAGGCGATCCTGCGCGAAAATGCCCGCGATCTGGAAGCGGGTCAGCAGGCGGGGTTGTCGGCCGCTCTGCTCGATCGTCTGCGCTTGGATGAAGGACGCCTGCGCGCCCTGTCCCACGCCGTCCGCGAGATCATCGCACTGCCCGATCCCGTCGGAGAAGTCGTCGAGACCTGGCAGCGACCGCGTGGCTTTGTGGTGCAGCGAACGCGCATTCCTTTGGGTGTCTTGCTGCTGATCTATGAAGCGCGGCCCAACGTCACGATCGATGCGGCTGCGCTGGCGATCAAAAGCGGCAACGCTGTGATCCTGCGCGGTGGCAAGGAAGCGCTGCACAGCAACCTGGCCCTGGCGGCGCTGCTGCGGAAGGCGCTGCTATCAACGGGGCTACCCAGCGATGCGTGCCAGTTTGTCGACAATCCTGACCGCAGTCTTCTGCTGGCGCTGTTGCAGCAGACGGGCCGCATCGATCTGTGCATTCCGCGCGGCGGCGAAGCGCTGATTCGCTTCGTGGCCGAACACGCGCGCGTGCCGGTCGTGCAGCACTACCAGGGCGTGTGCCATCTGTTTGTCGACGACAGCGCCGATCTGAACATGGCGGCTTCCGTGATCGAAAATGGCAAGTGCTCGCGGCCCGCGGTGTGCAACGCGCTGGAGTGCGTGCTGATCCACGCCGACATCGCAGCGACAGTGCTGCCCCAGCTTGCGGGGCGCTTGGCCGCGCATGGGGTCGAGCTTCGCGTGGAAGACGACGCGCGCCGCCTGCTGCCCGATCCTCTTCCGACGGGCCTGCGCGTGCAAGCGGCAACTGCTGCTGATTTCGGGCGCGAGTTTCTGGATCTGACACTGGCCGTGCGCATCGTGCCCGACCTGGATGTGGCGCTCGATCACATCGCGCGCTTCGGATCGCTGCACAGCGAAGTGATCGTTACCAACAACAAAGATCACGCACAGCGCTTTCAGCGCGAGGTCTGCGCCAGCTTCGTCGGCTGGAACGTATCGACCCGCTTCAACGACGGCGGAGAGCTGGGCTTGGGCGCCGAGGTCGGAATCTCGACAAGCAAGCTGCACGCGTTCGGCCCCATGGGCCTGCGCGAGCTGTGCACAACCAAGTTCGTCGTTTCAGGCAGCGGCCAAGTCCGCACGTAAGATCGGAACATCCTTCCATGCGCGCAGCGTTCCCAGGACCTTCGGTGATGCGACAAAGAACCGCACCGCAGCGGGTCCGGGGCGTCGCGCTGCTCGTGACGCTGCTCGGTCTGGCAGGTGGCTGTCGCGATCCGGCGGCGCGCTTCGATCTGCCGCTGGCCCGGCGCGCAAGCGATCTGGATGCGCAAGATGTGCCGGGCAGCCAGACCGTCGTCGATGGCGTCCGAGTTCGGGAAGTCCGCTTCACATCGTATCGCTGGGACGGGGAACCAGCAGCTATCCGCATCCAAGCCTATGTCGCGGTGCCGCCGGGCAGCTACGCGGCCCACAGCAAACCTGCGGTGATCTATGCGCATGGGCTCGGCGGACAAGCCGACCGCAGCACCGTGATCGAGCTGTGTCGCAACCTGGATGTCGTGGCCCTTTCGCTGTCCGGTCCCGGTCTTGGATCATCGCAAGGCAGCGCGCTGACCCCGACGGAGCCCAGCCTGCTGTTCACGGGACACGACGACATCCGTCGCAACTGGTTATACGTCTATGTCTTTGCCATCCTCCGCACGATCACCTTCGCGCAGACCTTGCCCCAGGTTGATCCGCAGGCCATCGCGCTGACCGGGTTCAGCTTGGGCGGCATCGCCACGCTGATCGCAAATGGAGTGGACGATCGCATTCGCGGAGCGCTGCCGGTGGCTGCCAGCGGCAGCCTGTTGTCCGCGGGTCAGCTGGATACGTGGTTTCGCGCGATGATCGTTTCTGCAACGGCGCAGCGGACCCAGCGCAGCGGGCCTCCTGCCGATCCGGATCCACTGCACGACGTCGGGGTACAGGCGCTGTTTCAGAAGCTGGATCCGCTGCTGTTCGCCAAGCGGCAGCACGGCACGGTGTACCTGCTGATGGGCGCGCAGGACGAATACTTCCCGATGCAGCAGACGCTGGATACCTTCCGCGCCATCCGCGGATCGGACAAGCGGCTGGCCTTGATTCCAGACTACGACCATGGCTGGTACTTTGGCGCGGGCTGTCCGGCGCGCTGCATGCCGCAGTCCGCCACCGTCGCCACCGGCAATCAAACGAACGCGTGCCCACCGTCGCCGATCTGCCCGATTCACTGCCCGTCCGATGCGCACAGTCCGTACTGCGGACCGCAGGCCAGCTACAACCGACAAGAAGAATTCGCGGCGCGCTGGGCCTTGCTGATGCGCGCGCTCATCGCGCAGTTTGTCGCGCGGCCTCGACGCCCCTACCCTGCCGCCCCGGCGACGCCAACCGTGACGCGGCGATCCGATGAAGTGATCGTTCGTTCGGATTCGTCCGCGCAAGCAGCGCGCCTGGCTGTCAGCACGGACTGTGGCTACACCTTCAATCAGCACGAGCTTTCGCGACAACCCGATGGCAGCTATCGCTGGCCGCAGGCCGCCCCCGTCGGAGCCATCGTCATCGCCGAGGTCGAAGGTCCCCAAGGCGCGGTATCCACATCGATCCCCGAATTGCCTTCCGCTACCGCCTGCCCACCTCGCCTGCGTCCGTTTGGGCCACGTCCAGCCGGTCTGTGATCTCGACGGGCCCGCACAGCGGAAGCAAGGTCCGCCGGATCAGCGGCCGGGCGTGCCTCCTGGCTCCGCGCTCTCGCGCCAGGCACTTGCGCTGTTCCAGCTGTTTACGCTGCCGCGCGGATCGATGCGCTCTAGCGAAAAACCGCCGCCGTCGGTGCGCGCGTGCCATGCATCGTTGTAGCTGAAGTCTTGGATCACGATGTTCTGGCCATAGGTCAGCACGATGCGCTCGCCACCGTTGGCCAAGCGGTCGCGATAGGCACCCGCCACCGCCACATCGCTGCCATAGCGAGCCCGAAAGTCGTCGATGTTTTCCACCACGACAACGCGCGTACCAGGCGCCAACAGCTGCACGCTGCCCTCCGCAAATCGGAACTGCACGCCGTCGGTAATCGAAACCGCCGACAGATCGACCACGGTGTCGCCGATGTTCATGATCTCGATGAACTCTTCGTGCCGATCGCCGCGCGGGTGATAGTTGATCTCAGCAATGCGAAGCTGCGCTTGCTGCGGCGATGGACTGGCCGGCGCGGCCACCGTGAACTCCAGCGGCGCGGACCAGTGGCTCCAGCGGCCGGTGGTGTCCATCATGCGTACGCGGGCCCGGTGCACTGCCCCGATCCGCAAGCTGTGCGTGGGTACCGTGATGGTGTCGCCAAACACCGAAAGCACTGGGCTCTCCCATGCTGGATTGATCTCATAGCGGCGCGGATTCCTGCCATCGGATGCAGTGCTCGCCGGCGTGACTTCCGCGACGCGCCAGCGCATCGCCGCAAACGTGTTGTCCCCCTGTGGATCGGAAAACGCACTGCTGCGCAGCGCGATGCCATCGGCAGGATAGCCCGCCACACCGGCGTAGCTGATCGTCGGTCGGTTGGGGATCGCCGCGTCCACCACTTCACTGTCCAAGAACATCGCGCCATAGCCTGTCAGCGTGAAGTCCTTGATCCAGCGCGCCATGCCCGCGTGATCCGTGCTGACCAGCGTGCGATTCACCGTGCCGCCGCGGAAGGTGGTCGAAGACGGACTGCGATAGAAAGCACCCCGATGTGCACTGGCCGTGCGCGGGTGATAGTTCCACATCGCTTCATCCAGCTGAGCAACCGACAGCGTGCCGCCCAAAGCCGGTTTCCCGACGAAGAATGCCTGTTCGTCGATCAGTGCCCCCAGCTGATCATCGGTCAACAGAAGGTCCTGAAGCTCGCGACCGCGGTTCTTGTATTCCAGCATTAGCTCGGCATGTTGCAGGATCGAGTTCTGCAGGTTCAGCACGCCAGACCAGTGCGTGACCGGCATGTACAGCATGTCCAAATCCCACGGCATCGCTGTCCACAGACCGGTGTTTGGATTGCGGTACTGGCCGTGATTCCAACCATCGCGCAGATCCATGTTGTTCACCACGCGATCGATCGCACGGAACGAGTAGTACCCCAGCAGGTTCATGTTGCTGCGCCACCACGTGATCGGCTGCGCGGCGTTGAAGCCTGTGCGAAACGCGTCATAGTCGGCACTTGTCGTCGGTGGTAGCGGACCTTGATTTCGCTTATCGCCAAGCCCGCCTTCGATCTTGTAGACGTTGCCATCGGGAAGGTCGCGTTCATCCAGAAAGGCGCCATCCGTCTGTTCGATCGTTCCGTACAGCCCCCACAGATCGCCGCGATATTGATCGGTCGGATGCGTCTCGATCGCTTCATCGATCACGCGAAATTGCAGATAGTTCATGTGCGGCGCGGGCAGCCCGGCCAGTTCATACAGGCGAAACGCGACGCTTTCGTCCAAGCACGCCATGCCCCGATTGGGCGGCACCCACGGCGTCGCGCAGGCCGATAGGTTCATGGTGCGAATGCGCGCGCGCCGAAGCTGCCCATAGTCATCGCTGCCCTGGAATTCATGGCCGCGCTGGAAGTGCAGTCGCCACTTGTTCTTGCCGGACACATAGGTTGAAAACTCGCCGCGGTTCTCGTACTCGATGTGGTCGTACACCGTGCTGCCTTCGATCAGCGTGCCGTAGAAATGTTGGCTCTCGTAGCCGCTCACATACTGGCTGTTGGTGACGTCGGTCTCGTTGGCAATCAAGTGATAGATCGGCAGCCGGGTCAGCACATCGGCGCCGAAGTCCAAGACCGGTGTCGTGCCTGGACGACTGGCACCACGCCAGGCCGGCACACCGTCATAGACAAACCACGCGAAGTTGGGCTGCGGATCGTCGGCGTACGGAACGCGCACGGTACGTCCACCTGCGTCGGTCGCGGTGATGCGATAGCGCAGCAGGCGGCGGTGCTTGGACTGCGCAGCGTCTAGCACCGCGGTGTACACGCCGTCGCCGGCCCGCGCATCCCCAGCGGTTCCATCATCTCGCATCGGCAGCGCGACCCAGCCCATCGGATACGCCGCATCGGTAAGCCGCACGTAGGCACCGGGTTCCACCACTTGGTACTCAACCTTCACATCGGCCACACCATCAACATCGCGGACCTCTGCGGTGATCGTCACGGCATCCGCGGTTCGGGGCACAGCCGGGGTGTGCACCACCTTGCCCAATAGCGGCGGCGGATTGTCGACGTACTGCGCATTGCGCGCGCCCGGCGTCGGCCCTACCCGCGGCGGCACATCGCTGGTCGGGCTGGACAAGCGCCAGCTGCCAGCTTGCTTGCCATCCAGGCTGGGATTCAAAAGCTCCATTGAATAGCCGGTGTCGCCGCCTCCGGTCGGCCAGGGATAGCCTCTTCCGTATGCAACCTCGTCCCGACGACGGCCTTCCTGATCGCGAAGGATCAGCGTGTCGCCACTGCTGCTCAAGCGACCGCTGTACGGACCCAGCGCGACGGCACCGGAAAAGCGCGCGGCCAGCGCCGCTGGATCTTGCGCAACCACGATAAAGCCACCAGGCACGATCGAGGTTCCGCCGGGAAACGTGTAGTCGATGCCGCCGGTAATTCGCCAGCCCGATACATCCAGCGCGACATCACTCACGCTGACGATCTCAACGAACTCTTGCCGCGCCGTCTTGTCGATCGGTGCGTAGTGGATCTCGTTGAACACCGCCACGCGCGGAAGCGGCGGTACTTCAGGTGGCTCGACGGGAGAAGGCGACCCCATATCGGCTGGCGTGATCGCATCCGAGCTACACGCCAGACACAGACTGGACATCAGCAACAGAGCGCGAGCCCAAGACAGAGTGAAGAGGGAAGGACGGAGCAAGGCAGATGAATGGATCGACATAGGGTTGATCTTCTCGCTGATGACGCCGCGCGACAATCCGTGCCCTAGCCTCCACGCAGCCAGCGCGTTCCCGCGCGAGAATCGTTCAGCTTTTCGCGGCCCCCTGCGCCCGCGCGCCCGCTCGCAGAGTCCATGGCTAAGATGATCACAGCCTGCCCGCCTTCGTCGTTGTTGCGCCTCTGCGAAGCGACGCGCGCACTGGCAGCAGGCAGCAAGAAGGAGCGTCTACGATGCACACGCGGCTGGGAATCTGTGCACTGCTCTGCGTCCTCGGTACTGGTTGCAGCGACGACTTCCACTCTGTCGGTTTTCTGGATCGGGTCGACACGACGTTGGCCAACAATCGAACGGCCATCGCGCTGGGCTTGGGCGACCTGGACGGCGACCAACGTCAGGATGCCGTTGTTGCCAACAGCCAGAATGAACTCAACGTATTGATTTCCAAAGGCGACGGAGCCTTTTCGACCGGCGTGGCCTACCCGTTGGACGCGGGCGCCAACAGCCGCATCGTCCTGGTCGCCGATTTCAGTGCCGACGGACGCGCCGACGTTTTGGTGGCCAATGACAACCTCGGCACGTTCACCCTCTTTTGGAATCAAGGCGCGGGCACCCTTCTGCCCGCCACATCCGCCACATCAACCAACTGCCGCCCCCGCGCCGTCGCGGCAGCGGATCTAAGCGGGGACGGGCTGGTGGATGTGGTGGTGGGGTGCGAGGGGCCGAATGAGATTCATGTATTGAAGAATAAAGGGGGGCAAAATGGCTTTGAAGCGCCCTACACGCTCGGGTATGAGCAGACTGCGGGAATGGGTGGAAACCTGCCCATTCCGCGCAGCATCGCAGTGGGACAGCTGGATGGAGACGGCCGCCCCGATATCGCAGTAGGGACAGACAACGATCTGCGCATCTTGCTGAGTCCGACCGAGGGGCCGCGAAGCTATGTGGTAAGCGTGCCGCTGAACATGCGGTCACCGGCTCTGGGGCTGGGCGATGTGAACGGAAACGGTGCTACCGATATCGCTGTACAGGTCGGCGGACAAAGCGTTACGGTATTTGAAGCAGCCAGCGGCGGCACCTTTAACCGCATCGCAACTTATAACAACATAGGAACCGTGGCGCGAGCGGCTAACGCCGGACTGGGCGTTGCGGACTTCGTCAAGGACGGGCGCAGTGACTTCTTGGTTACCCTCGGCAATCCAGCCGAAGTGAAGCTGGTGGTCAGCCGCGCCGAACGCGACACCGTCGATGCCCCCGTCAGCACCTCATACCAGTTCGCGACGGGTCTTACGACGGGCGACGGCTGTTTCGCCGTCGGAGATGTCAGCGGAGACGGTCGCCCGGACGTTGTGCTGCGCAACGGCACACGAATCGGCGTGCTGCTAAACGCGTCGCTGTAGCCTGCTGCCAAAGCGCCAGCGGTCGCCAGCCCAGCGGGTCCAGCCAGGCGCTGGCGGCGCACCGCCGACTGGCTTGGCCTCGTCGGCGGATGCCGGGGGCAATGGCTTCCCGAAGCCCGCCACACCAGCGCTTCAACCGCCGCGTACGAAGCCGGGGCGCAATGCCAACACTTCAATACAAATAACAATACTCAAGCTATTTCTCATTAATTGGAATCCAATTTTAGATTTCTGCATTTACAAATTACAAATCAAATATTGATCAATGGTACATTTCAAATTAAGCTAGGCGCGTTCGCGGGTGGATAGGCGCAGGACCAGGGCTCCGGCCAGGGCAGAGGCCAGCGAGCCGGCGAAGATGCCGAGCTTGGCCTGGATCAGCTGAGTCGGGTCGGCAAAGGCAAGCTGCGCCGTGAAGATCGACATGGTGAAGCCGATGCCGCACAGCATGGCCGCCCCCAAAAGCGCCAGGTAGCGGGTTCCCGACGGAAGCTGGCCGACGCGCAGCAGCACCGCCAGGACAGCCGCGGCAAAGATGCCGATTGGCTTGCCCAACAGCAGACCCAAAAAGACGCCGAGCGTAATCGGCTGCTCGACGACGACGCGCAGAACCGCGGCTTGCAGGGGCAGCGTGATGCCGGCGTTGCACAGGGCAAACAGCGGCAGCACCACCAGCGCCACTGGGTATTGCAGGGCGCGGCTGAAGCGCTCTCCCGTCGGTAGCGGTGTGCACAGGCCCAGGATGACGCCGGCGATGGTGGCGTGAATGCCCGAGTGCAGCATGGCCAGCCACAAAAGCAGACCCAGCCCGGCGTACACGCTGCGCCGTCGCAGACCCAGCCGATTGCAGGCGATCAGAAGGACGGTAAGGCCAGCACAGATGGCCAGACGCGTCAGGTTCAGCTTGGCGGAATAGAACAGCGCGATGACCAGCACGGCGCCCAGATCGTCGGCGATGGCCAGCGCCGTCACAAAGACGCGCAAGCCCATGGGCACGCGGCGGCCCAAAAGAGCCATCACTCCGACGGTAAATGCGATGTCGGTGGCGGTTGGGATGGCCCAGCCTCGACGAATCTGGGGCCCGCCCAGGCGGCTGACAGTCAGGTAGATCAGGGCGGGAACCAGCATGCCAAAGCCGGCGGCGATCACCGGCAGGGCCGCTTTGCGCGGGGAATCAAGCTCGCCGTGGACAAGCTCTCGCTTGATCTCCATGCCGACCAAAAGGAAGAACAGCGCCATCAGGCCGTCGTTGATCCAGTCGGCGGTGCTCAGCTGAAAGTGGGCCCCAAACAGCTGCAAGCCCAGGGGCTGCTGCCACAGCACAGAGACGGCAGGGGCCAGCGTCGAATGGGCCAATGCCAGGGCCAAGAGCGTGCTGGCAAACAGGACCAGGCCGCCGGTCGCTTCGGCGCGGATGAAGCGACGGAAAAGCTCGGCAATGCGTCGACGGCGGGCTTGCCGACGTTCGCGACGCTGCTGGCGCAGGCTGCTTTGGCTGGGCAGGCCGGGGGCAGCGGCATCCCCTTTGTCTTCCTGCGGCGCATCGGCTGCCAAGGCGTCATCGGGACCCGCGGTCGCATCCCCGTTGCCGTCACCGTCAGTGCCAGAGGACGGCGCGGCAGGTCGATCCCGCTCCGGGGCGGACGTCGGAGCTTCGTGGCGGTCGGCTGGGGGCTTGGCGGACATCACGTCTTGCCTATTGTGCTCGCTCGCGGGTCGTTTGTTGGCCGTTGCTGGGTCGTTGGCGGGCCGCTAACTGCTGGTCCGCCGAGGCGGCAGCAGGCGCGGCCCACCGCCGCCAGCGCCTGAGGTGATGGGGCGATGAAGGATGATGTTGCGACCGGCCCGACGGCCTTCGGCTCGCGTCTCGGTCCGTGGCTGGCCGCGCTGCGCCACCCGTCGGATGTGAGGATGCCGCTGCCGCAGGTAGTGCCCCAGGTCGGCATCGCCGCGCCAGATTAGGCCCTGCTGCGCCTGCGCCTTGGCGTCCTGATCCAGCCTCTCGGAAAAGCCGAGCATGACGCCGGACAGGAACGTGCGGCGCTCTCGATCGCCGGGCAGGCCGGCCGAGCGCTTGTGTTCGCGCCACAGGTGATCGGCGGTGTGCGACAGGAAGTCGTAGACGTAGGCGGCCATTTCCAGGTTTTCGGGGGTGCCGCAAAGCTCAAGCGCGCTGCCGCGGACGCCGCGCTGCACGTCGTAGCTGGGGATCCAGATGCTCTCGACAAAGAAGTGCTTCGATAAGAGCATCGCTAACAAACGCTCGCTCTCTTCGACGCGTCGCTTGACGGGGCCGACTTGCCGATAGCTGTAGCGTCGGGCCCGCCCGCCATCGCGACCGGGCTGCGTCGCCCGCGTCACGCCTTCTTCCAGGTTGTGCTTAAGCATCAGGCGCTGCGCTTCGCGCATGGCGCTTTCGGCTTCGTGCAGGTTCTGGCTTTGCGCCAGGGCCAACAGGCGGGCCACGCGTCGCAGCGGACGGGTCTTTTCGGAATCCGCAGCCGTCGCATCGGCGGTCGCAGCGGTCGACGACACCGGAGGCAAACCACTGGCGCTGCCGTCGATGCCCAGGCGTTCGCACAGAGCGCGGAAGGTCGGGCCGTGCGCGGCCTCGTCGGTCAGCCGCAGCACTTCGTGCACGTACTGGTGCGCCATCTCGTGCTTTAGGACTTCAACAATCACCGGCCAGGGCTGACCCAAGACCAAGCGTCGCGACAGCAGCAAGGTCCGCGTCGCGCCCTGCCATTCGCCCAGGCGGCTGGCGTTGTCGGACAGGGCCAGCGACGGCGGCAACAGCACGCTGCGAAAGTGGGTCAGGTTGACGCCGTGCCAGGCTCGGACAAGCTCGCGCAGCAGCGCCGCTTCCAAGTCGCTGGACAGGCGGTCGACATCGCGGCTGGCGGATGGTTTTGCGTCGGCGTCCGCGAAAGGGGGCATGGACGAAGAACCAGGGGTGGACGAGTTCTGCACAGGCCCGTTCTAGCACGATGTGACCCTCCAAGCGCTTCCAGCGAGACGGTCGTACGAGGCTAGGCCGGGGCCGGCGCACAGCTTGTGGAAGGACGCGATCGCAGGGATGGACGAACGGACGGACGGGCAGCCTGACTGGATGAACTCGGCAAGCAAAGGCCCGGCCTGTGTTGGGGCCGGCAGCGTCGGACCTTGGCCAGTTTCGGGGGCTTGTCCGTCCGGCCCAACGCAGCGCGCAAAAAGCCCGCGGGGTGCAGTATGCTTTGGCCCGCAATCGCTGCCTTGCTGCAGTGCAGCATCGCAGGTCGACGCGCGGTCGCATCCCGTCGACCAAGGCCCGCGTCAAGCGATGCCAGCGCAGTCAGGAACAGCGAACCGAACCCTACGCAACCCCAGCAAACCGATCGAGCGAGCACGAAAGGGAACCACATGGCCAGTGATCTTCTGGACTTTCGCGGAGGCGCCGGAGCCGAGGCCGGACGCGTCGTCATCATCACCGGGGCAGGCAACGGCCTGGGCAAGTCGCACGCGCTTCTGTTCGCATCGCGCGGCGCCCGCGTCGTCGTCAACGACCTGGGCGGCAAGCACGATGGCACCGGCAAGGGCTCGGCAGCAGCCGATGCGGTCGTCGCCGAGATCCGCGAAAAGGGCGGGCAAGCGGTCGCCAACTATGACTCGGTGGAAGACGGCGACAAGATCGTCCAGACCGCCATGGACACCTGGGGCCGGATCGACGTCATCGTCAACAACGCGGGCATCCTGCGCGACACGTCGTTCCAGAAGATGACGCAGGACGACTGGGACCTGATCTATCGCGTGCACGTCCTTGGTTCATACCGCGTCACGCACGCAGCATGGAACGTCAAGGGCGGCATGCGCGACCAGGGCTATGGCCGCATCATCATGACGTCGAGCGCCGCCGGCATCTACGGCAACTTCGGTCAGTCCAACTATTCCATGGCCAAGCTGGGCGTCGTTGGCTTGGCGCAGACGCTGGCCATCGAAGGACGCAAGCGCAACATCCTGGTCAATGCCATCGCGCCGATCGCGGGATCGCGCATGACCGAAACGGTGCTGCCGCCGAACCTGATCGCGGCGCTGAAGCCGGAATACGTGTCGCCGCTGGTCGTCTGGCTGGCCCACGAGTCGTGCACCGAGACGGGCGCGCTGTTCGAAGTCGGCGGCGGCTTCTATTCGAAGCTGCGCTGGGAACGCACCGAGGGCAAGACCTTCAAGCTGGGCCGCAGCATCGCGCCGGAAGACATCCGCAAGCACTTTGCGGTCATCACCAGCTTCGAAAAGTCGACGCATCCGACCGACATCACCAACTCGATGCAGCCGATCTTGGCGAACTTGGACAGCAAGAGCCGCGGCGGCAACGACCTGATCGATGTCGATGCGGCGCTGGATGCTCCGCCGATGGTCAGCGAGTCGAAGTACGACGAACGCGATGTGTCGCTGTACGCGCTGGGCGTCGGTGCGGCGGAAAATCCGCTGGATCCCAGCGGCCTGTCCCTGGTCTACGAAATGAACGGCGAGGGCTTCCACACCCTGCCGACCTTTGCCGTGGTGCCGGCGATGAAGGTCATCTTCGACGGCTTCAAGCGCGGCGACAAAGCGCCCGGCATGAACTACGGCTTCGAACGCGTGCTGCACGGCGAACAGTACACCGAGCTAAAGCGCCCCATGCCGCCGCGCGCCAAGCTGCGCCACGAGCTGAAGTGCAAAGACGTCTATGACAAGGGCAAGAACGCCGTCGTCATCATGGGCATCAAGACCTTCGATGAAAGCGGCGAAGAGCTTGCGTACAACGAAGTGTCGACCGTGGTGCGCGGGGCCGGTGGCTGGGGTGGCGACCGCGGTCCCTCGACGGAAAGCAACGTGCCGCCAAGCCGCGCTCCCGATGCTGTAATCGAAGAACGGACGCGCGACAACCAAGCGCTTTTGTACCGCTTGTCGGGCGACATCAACCCGCTGCACGCCGACCCCGCCTTCGCGCAGGGCTTCGGCTTCGACAAGCCCATCCTGCACGGCCTGTGCACCTATGGCTTTGCCGCGCGCGCCGTCCTGCGCGCCTTCAGCAAGGGCGACCCGCGGTACTTCAAAAGCATCAAGGTTCGCTTCGCCGACAGCGTGTTCCCCGGCGAGACGCTGGTCACCGAGATGTGGAAGGAATCGGACACTCGCATCGTCTTCCGCACCAAGGTCAAGGAACGCGACAAGGTCGTGATCTCGAACGCCGCCGTCGAGCTGTACAGCGAAATTCCCAAGCCCAAGGCCAAGACCGCCGCTCCGACGGCTGCAGCCACAGGCCCTGCCGTTTCAGCCGAGCCGATCAGCGCCGACGTGTTTGCCGGCATCAAGGCGTACTTCGATGCCAATGCCGATGCCGTGAAGAAAATCGGCGTGCTGTATCAGTTCAAGCTGACGGCTCCGGACAGCGTGTGGACCTTGGACACCAAGGCGGCCAGCGTCGCCCAAGGTGCCGCGACCAGCCCGCAGTGCACGCTGGAGCTTTCCGACGCGGACTTCATGGCCATGTGCAGCGGCAAGGCCGATCCCATGAAGCTGTTCATGGACAAAAAGCTGCGCATCGGCGGCGACATCATGGCCAGCCAAAAGCTGGAGTTCCTAAAGAAGATCGATCCGAACCTGGTGTTGGCCGCAGCCAAGGCGCGGGCTGGATCGGGCGGCGCAGCGACGGCGGCTTCGGCTCCTGCGGCAGCCCCCGCGCAGTCGAGCATGTCGGGCGACATCTTCCTGGCCATCGAGGACTACATCGAAAAGAACCGCGCCGAGCTGACCAAGATCGGCGTCATCTACCTGTTCAAGCTGACCGGCCCTGATTCGGCCTGGACCGTCGATCTGAAGGAGGGCAAGGTGCAAGCTGGCGAGGTCGGTAAGGCCGGCTGCACGCTGACGCTTTCCGACGCGGACTTCATCGCCATGGCCACCGGCAAGGCGGACCCGATGAAGCTCTTCTCCGGCGGCAAGCTGAAGATCTCGGGCGACCTGATGGCCTCGCAGAAGCTGGA
>JAYRFD010001249.1:0-4223 GCA_041908565.1 Polyangia bacterium
AGCTGCACTGCTGGGTCGCCGAGGACGACATACCCGCGCGCATCGTTGTTCGCCGTCCACAGACCGGCCAGCTCATAGGGACTCTTTTTCGGAGTGTCCTCGTACGACTCTTCTTCCAGGACCCCCGACAGCTCGGTCGCTTTGTCGGCGTAGCGCAGGTTCAGGCTCTCCGTACTCCAGCCCACGCGCTGGCGGCCCATGACTTCGCGCATGGCGTCTTCAAAGCTGTTGGTGTGCGCCGTACAGTCCGGCGACAAAAAGGAATATCCCCAGGCCCGCTCGACGTGTCCCACGACAGCCAGTGCTCCCCCTTTGGGGTGGCTCAGCAGCTTGCGCGGCAGGCGTGCAACGAAGCTCTGCGGTGCGATTTCCTCGCGCACGCTCTTGCCGGCCTGGCGAGCAAACTGATCCAGTCGCGGCGTGCCCGCGCCGTAACACGCGAAGAAGACGGCCACCATCCCCAGCAAGCTGTGCTGGCTGTCCAGATCGTCGCCGGAAAAATAGAACGACTCAGGAATCGAGTGTTCGCGATACCGACGCGGCCCGGGCCAGTCCTGACACAAAAGGGCCCCCTGGTGTCGTAGCTGCAGCGGATGCCCCTTTGGGAATTCCATGCCGTGGCTCGCGGTGAACAACACCGCCGGCCGCTGTGGTCCACCCAGAAGCTGCGCCAGCTTTTCTTTGGTCGCTTCTTCTTTCAAAAAGGAATCGAAGCGCCAGGCTTCACCACCAGACTCTGCTTTGTATTCCGGGCGGCCATTTAGCAGCTCGTG
The DNA here is from genome assembly GCA_041908565.1 of Polyangia bacterium. Classification (GTDB taxonomy): domain Bacteria; phylum Myxococcota_A; class Polyangia; order Palsa-1104; family JAEUJZ01; genus JAEUJZ01. Next base: position 774 of record JAYRFD010001249.1, read on the forward strand.
CAGGCGCTTGATCAGAAAGCGCGTGCTCATTTCGGTCGCTTTGTCGTCCGGATTGCTGACGCCGAAGAAGCTCACCTGCCGAGGCAGCTCCACTTCGCCGCGCTCGGCGCGCACCACACTCTGCGCGTAGTTGGCATATTCCTCGATCGTCTCGAAGTAGATGCGCCCGACCCCGCGCATGACATCCAGCTGATACTGAAAGGAATACGGAATCTCTTCCGGATCACCGACCAGCAGCACGTAATAGGGCATCTGTTTCGGATCGGCAGGCCCTTCGGATACTTTCGCGCGCTTGAAGAAGTCCCGCTTTTCTTCACCCGGTCGATAGCCCTGCCCCCCTTCGTAGATGCGGAAGCGTTCACCGGCCTGCTGTTGTCGCAGATCCAGAAGCGGCTTCAGCGCCTCCTTATATGGAGCCGCGTCCGTCTTCGCCGGGAAGATCACCGCCCAGCCCGCTTGATCCAACCGCGCCGGGTCATTGCCGGGCCGTATGGGATGCGCGCGGTTCCCAGGATTGCTGCGTGCTGCAGCCTCCTGCTTGTCGTTTTCCCCGATCCGATCCAGTCCGCGAATGCAGTCAGCGAACGCCGCGCCGGACATCGGCTCTAGCCCATAGCCGCCCGTTGCACCATTTACACCGTTGAAGTGCAGCGGTTCGGCGCGCGCCTCTAGCTCGGCTAAGAAGCGACCGCGCGTCTCTTCGTCCAGCTCGTCACTCAGAAGCAATGACTCCAAATCGGGGTTCATCATCAGACTCCTTCTTATGGGCAGTGTTGCTGTCGTCGCATCGGCTTGGCGCGGCGTGCGCGCTTACTTTTCCCGCAGCAGACGGCGGACCGCGCGCTGCACGGCAGGCGGTGTCTGGCGCCAGTCTGCTGCCGTCACTCCGCACCCCAGCTGCAGCAGGGCATCAGGCACAGCGTCTTCCGAAGCTGCAGGCGGGGCCAAAGCAGAATCTGGGCGAGCCGCGCCCGCTGTGGCTACCTGCGCCGTCTGTGGAGCAGTCGCAGGACCCGGCCCAGCCCGTCGCGCAGCATCCCAGCCGTCGGCGCTTCCAGCGCCTTCAGCGAACCGCAGACGCGCGGCTGGATCCCCCAGCACCACGTATCCACGCGCGTCGTTGTTCGCGGTCCACATCGCCGCAAGCTCATACGGATCGCAGTCCATGCCGTTGTCGATCTCTTGCAGCTGCTGCGTCAGGACTGTCGACAGCTCGGCATAGCGTTCGTTGAAGTACTCCAGCGCATACGCCACCGGCATGCCCTGCAAAAGACGCAGCATGACGCTTTCGAACGCCGCCGTCTGCGACTTGGTTCGCGCCCCCGGCCATGTGTAGGAATATCCCCATGCGCGATCGACGTGTCCGATGAAGGCCAAGCTGCCGCCTTTGGGATGTCCCAGCAGGCGCATCGGCAGGGCCCCCACAAAGTCCTGTGCCGCGACGATTTTCCGCGCGCGGGGATCACCGCTTTGGTGCGCAAATTCATCGAACTTGGGAGTGCCAGCGCCATAGCAGGCAAACCCAAAGACCATCATTCCGCGCAGGCGAGCATCTTCGCCAATGTGCTCTCCCGCCAGATAGTAGTCTTCGCGAAAAGCGCCGTGCTGCTTTGGCCCGGGCCAGTCTGCACACAGCAGCGCCCCTTGGTGGCGAAGCTGCTTCGCATCGCCCGCCGCGAACTCAACGCCGTGGCTCGCCGTAAACAGAATGGCCGGCGTCTCTGCCCCACCCAACAGCTGTATCAGTCGACTTCGCGTCGCTTCAGCGCCGTGGATGCCGTCGATGGAGAAGCCCGGCGGGTTGTTCTTCAGTGCGGCCTGCAGCGGCTGCACCAAGTGGCGCATGCTGAGCTGCGTGGACGGATCGTCGGCATTTGCCACGCCAAAAAAGGACAGCTTGCGCGGCAAAGGAATCCCATGTGTCTCCGACGCGACAACGGTCTCGGCGTAGGCCGCATACTCAGCCAGGGATGTGAAGTGCAGTCGCCCCACTGCGTACTGGACATCCAGCTGATATTGAAAGGAAAAAGGAATCCGATCCGGACCCCCGACCAAAAGCAGGTAATACGGGACCCGCTGCGGATCTGCGGGTCCGGCCGCGTCGGCGCCATGGCGGGCCAAGAAGCGAGACTTGGACTCTCCGGGTCGGTATCCCGCGCCGCCTTCATAGACCTTGAATAGCGGGCCGGCCTGCCGTCGCCGCAGAGCAAGGAGAGGACTCAGTGCTTCCTTGATCGCAGGCTCCGCGTCATGCGCAAAGATGACGCCCCACCCAGCCTGCGACAGCTGGGTTGCATCCACGCCTTCCTTGGCTCCTTTGTCTTTGCGCAGATCGATCTCGCGCTGCAGCTGTTCGCACTTCTTCAGCACCGCTCGGTATTCCGTGCTGCCCACCACCAGCGTCTTCAGATGGGCCTGCTCGGCTGCAAGCTGCGCCACCAGCGCCTGCACGCGGTCGCTGCTCTGTTCGTCCTGCTGCTTCCGCCGCTGCAGATCGACCAGATTGTCTGGAGTCGGCTGCCGACAGATCAGACGCATCAGCGCCTCGCCCGTCATCGCCGGAAGGCCGTATTTTCCGGTGCTCCCGTTGACTCCGTTGAAGTGCAGCATCGAATCGCTCATCGTTTTTTCGCCTTTGCAAATGGACGCGGCGGCCAGGCCAGCAGCACGACCCCCGTTACCAGCGACGCTGCGCCCACTGCGGTCAAAGACGCACCCAGCGGAGTCGTCCGGAACAAGTCGACACACGCGGCATCTGGGCGAACCGGATCATCGGCACACTGTCCATCCAGCGTCAGGGCCGGTATCCCAAATCCGATCAGCGCGGCGCCACCGACCACAGCCCCCGTTCCAATAATCCAGCGCGCGATCGGGGGCCGCGGCGGCGGTGGCGGCGGCGGTGGCGGCGGTGGCGGCGGCGGCGGTGGCGGCGGCTTCAGAGGTTCCGGAGGTGGCTCCACAACGGGACGCTCACGCAGGGGTAGGTTCAGCTCTGCTTTCTCTCCGTCCTTGATCTCTGCCTGCGCTGCTTCGTCTTCATACCCTTCGATGCGTAGCTGCAGTCGATGAACTCCAACGAACGCCGCCGCTTCATAGGGGGTCTTGCCCACCGTGCGACCATCGACGCTGATCTCGGCGCCGGGCGGCGTCGACGTCACCCGCAGAGTGCCGCGCTTCTTTTCGGCCGCGGCCGCCAAGAGCGGTGCCACCCAGTCGGCCAGCGTGGCTGCACCTTGTTCCACAGTGCATCCAGGACAGGACTTTTCGGAACTGGCGGCCGCCAGGCCCACGACGACATCGACCAGCGTCATCGTAAGCGCGACCTGATTCCCCGTCTTGGCGTAACGAGCCGTGACGACATACTCGGCGTCCAGCCGACGCGCTTGCTGAAGCGCACAGTCATCGGCGCTGGTGCAGCTCAGCTCTTGCGGGGTTGGCGCGCTCTGTTTG
>JAYRFD010001250.1:0-2457 GCA_041908565.1 Polyangia bacterium
CGGCTTGCCGTCGACGTAGCCATAGCGCACTTCGGCCCAGCGCAGCAGGCGACGCCCCAGCGTCAGGACCACCATGCCCAAAAGCAGCGTCAGGCCCAGCATGCGCGCGAACTGAACGTAATCGACGGGAGGCTTGGCAATGCCGACGATCAGCGTCAGCAGGAACCACGTGAACAGGTCCTTGGCTGCTCCGGTCGTGATGGCCAGCACGCCCATGCGGGTCTGCGTCAGGCGTAGCTCCATCAAGATGCGGCCCATGATCGGAATGGCGGTGATGGCCAGGGTGATGCCGACAAACAGGGCATAGGCGACGAAGCCCTTCTGACCGGGCACCACGCGCCACAGCAGCGTCGACAAGGCGGCTCCGGTCAGAAGCGGCGCAGCCAGGGTGCTCAGGGCGAGCACAACCACCTTGTTCTTGTGCTTGGGGATCTCGCTGTAATCGAACTCCATGCCGATCAGAAAGAGGGTCAGGATCAGCGCAATGTGGCTGAAGAACGGCAGGATGGGCGGGCCGCCGGGGACAAAGATGGCTCGAAAAGCAGAGGGCGCCAGCCAGCCAAACAGCGACGGTCCCAGAAGGACGCCGGTTGCGATCTCGCCAATCGACTGCGACTGGCCATAGCGGCGGAACAGCAGGCCCACGACCCGCGACGCCGTCAGGATCACGGCGATCTGCAGAAGCAGATGAACCAAGATGTGTTCGGTAGAGGCGTGAAAAGCGGTCTGCATCGTCGGCCTAAGGTTCGGGGTTTCTGCGTCAGAAGATCGCGTTTGTGTGCACAGGGTGCGGCAACAGGCGCTGCGGCTGCGCAAGCCCCGCGACAAAGCGCGGCCACTGTCCCCGTCCGTCGGTGCGCAGGCTGGCCAAGGCGGCCCGCCAGACGACAAGCGGCCCGCGCGGTGAACAGGTCAGATCCAAGACGGAGGCGTTGAGCGCATCCAAGATCACGATGCACTGGCGCCAAAGATCTCGCGTGGCGGGCGGGGCGGCGTGGGCGAAGTAGTTGCGGGCCAGCTCGGCTTCGCGATCGGCCTGCTGGTTTAGTTCCGGCAGGCGGCAGCGCACGGCCATTTCAGATGAATAGCGGCTCTGCTGGACTTCGTTGATGGCGGCACATAGCTGCCAGCGCGCGCGCGCGTCGTCCAGGCTGCCGCTTTGCAGAAAGGTCGCGAACTCGGCAGGGAAGTCGAAGTGCGGCGTGAAGCCCGCGGGGATGTGCGGGTGGCGGCCTTCCAGCCAGGGGAAGTCGGTTTCAAGCAGCGAACGAACAGCGGGACGCAGGCCGGCCCGAAAGCGCACGCCGGCCGCCAGCACGGCCCGCAGCGTGGCCAAGACCGCCAAGCGCCGCAGCGGACGCGGCAGCGCACCGACGGAGGCATAGATCACCGACGAAAAGCCTGCGATGTGTGCCCGCGTTGGCTGCGCCACTTGATTCCATGTGCGCAGCAACCGATCGACATCGCCGCTTTGATACGCCGCGAAGGACGCGTCGACTTCGGGGTCGGTGGGGGCTCGGAAGAAACGCCGGTGCTGCAGGCGCTTTAAGATCTGCGCGTCGAAGTCGGGCATGCCGTCAAACGATGCGGCCCGCCGTGCCCAGTTCAGATGGGCGCCTACAGAGGCGGGCTGGACGGACGGCGCGGACTGCACGGGACGCAACTCGGGCGCAGCATATGCGGCGAGACGGGCGGATGGGAATTAGGAAATCGCCCGCCCCCCCAAGCTGGATCAGCGCATCAGAAAGCGACGGACCAAGACTTCGCCCCACAGAGCGGCCATCGCCATAAAGCCCAGGCCCGATCCATACAAGGTCAGCAGCACGAACAGCACGACGGCCCCGCTGATGTGCTGCCCGCTGCCGATCAGGTTCGGGCTCAGCAGAGCGCCCGGGGCATAGAACAAGGTCGCTCCCAACAAGGCGCCGCCTTCGACGCTGCTTTCGCGGTCGAACTCGAACCAGATGCGCCACAGCAGACCGGAAAGGCCCATCAGCGAAGTGCCCGACAGCACCACCACCAAGAACCACGACTGGTCGGCGACCAGGGTCCCTAGCTTGTCGCTTTCGGCATGCCCCAGCACCGAGTAGAGCGACATCGCCAACGTCGTCAGCACCAGCAGGGGGGCAGCCAGGACAGGCCAGCGCAGTCGCGCGGTCGGCGGCGAAAAGGACCAGCTACGGGCCAGCGCCACCAGCACCGCCGCGCTAAGGACGTAGCAGATCGGCGAACACAGCATGCCGAGGGCAAACCAGGCCTTGGTCTCGACACAGCCGGGCAGAAGCAGCACGCACAGAACCAACCACCAGCCTCGTTTGAACCCCACCATGCGGCGATTGTCGCACGAATGGCCGGGGCAAGTCTGGTCGGTCGGCCGCCCGCTGTCTTGGGGGGTGGGTGTGCATCGCCGTCTGGGGTAGGCTCCGCGGCCAAGGATAAGGACTCAGGGACAGTGAC
>JAYRFD010001251.1:0-2848 GCA_041908565.1 Polyangia bacterium
CCACCGCCCGGCTTGGCTTCGACCATCGGAATGCCCGCCTTGATGCTGGCGAAACCGCCGCCCCCACCATTCGCCCCGACAAGCAAGCTACCGTTGGTGGATCCACAGCCACCGCCGGATCCGCCCAGCCAAGAGACGGCCCCCGAAGCCCCACCACCGACGCCGGCTGCCGGCGGGTTGCTGGTGCCTGCCCCGCCATTCTGGGTTCCTTGGATTTCAGGCGGTCCATCGCTTGACACCCCACCCAGCCCAGAGGCTGTACCACCTTCCGTGAAATTGCTGCTGATGCCGCTTCCGCCCTGTGGAGCCAGCGGAGTCTCAGGACGGAAGCCGCCGCCCCCGCCGCCGTAGTAACCCGCCCCCGCCGCCTGGCCGTTGCCACGCAGCCCACCGCCACCACCACCGGCTTTGGCGATGACGCTGCTAACTGCCAGCGTTACTTCTGAAACGTCGGGTCGACCGTTTCCGCCCCGTGCCTGGTTCGCCTTCAGCGTGACCCCGTCCAGAACCAGGGCTCCTTGCGAAAACACCGCACCGCCGAGCCCTGCTCCACCACCACCGCTGCCAGGACCAACCGGCTGCGTGATCGCGGTACCGCCATGTCCGCCTTGGGCCAAGCCGCCACTTAGCGTCAGGTTGCGCAGCGTCAGCTGACGGACTCGCCCGCTGGCCGGAGGCGGAGCGACGTAGAAGAAGCGAAACGGGGCCGCGTTGTCACCGCGCTGCAAGGTTGCGCCATTGCCCTCGATGACAACGTCCGATCGAATGGCTGGCAGCGCGTTAGGCCCCATGTCCAGGTCGGCGGGCTCGTTGAACGTGTAGGTGCAGCCTGGTGAAAGCTGGATCGTCTTGCGACTCGGCTCACTCTGCTGGCGCAAAGCGGTCACCAAGGCGGCCGCCCCGGTATTGGCGTCGCAGGGAATGCACTGGAAGCCGGGAGCGCAGGGCGCCTCGCACTGCAGGGTCTGCGGGTTGCAGACTTTGTCCATCGCGCAAGACGATCCGGCTGCCGTGCAGTCGAAATCGAGATTGGGCTCCGTCAGGTTGGCCCAGATCGCATCGCACGATGCACTGCACAAAGCCATCAGAGCCAGCGTGAGTCGACGCATGGAGTCCTCCCAGGATTCGCATTAAGGTATGGGGCGCACCGACGCGGAGTCAGCCGTTTTCGGATGATTCGGAGGAATCGCAATGGCCACTGCCCCGCCGATCATCAGGCCAAACGACAGGCCAAAAAGTCCCCCGGCTGCTTCGTCGGTTTTGTAAATCGTCTGACAGTTCGCGATCGGGGTATTTGTCGATCCAACACACTTGCCGTTGACCGACAGGGCCGACGCACCAAAGCCCAGCAGCACGGCACCGGCCCCGATCGCCACGCCGCCGGCCAGAAGCCGCCACAGCGGTCGCCCGGCCTGCTTGATCACGACGGTCGTCTGCTTGGCGCTCACAGCCGCCGCGCTCGGTTGCAGGCTGGCTAGGACCGGTGCGGTCTCGCCATCGCGCACATCGACGGGCTGCGAGTAGTCGACGAAGCCCTCTTTGCGCAAAACGACTTGGTGCCCACCGGCGAACAGCGTGCCCCGAAACGGCGTGACGCCTACCGGCTGGCCATCAATCAGCACCATCGCCGCCATCGGCTGCGACGCGACATCGACCGAACCACGCCCGCGACCGATCCCGCTTTCCAGCAGGCGGGCCAAGGCCGCTGGCAGCTGTTCTCGCAGCGCGGTAGCGACGCAGCCCTGGCAGCGAAGGACATCGCGCGCCGCGATTGCACCGACGCCAACATCCAGCAAGTCGACCGATAGCTGAAGCTGCTTGGGGGGGCCCGCGATCGTTTCCAGGCGCGTCCGCAGCAGGTAGTCCGCCTCGCAGCGCTTGCCCTGTTCGACCTCGCAGCGCAGCGGATCCGAGCACGCCCCCGGCGCCGGCTCGCCGCATTCCGCCGAGTCACGCTCGGTCAAGGCCGATAGCCGCCGCGCGCTCAGGCCGGCTTCAAGCGCCTGTTCAAAGCCAAGCTGCTCTGTCCCCGACAGGCCCGGCAGCGTCTGCCGCAGCAACACACCGGGCAGCACCGTCAGCACCAGCGCCTTGGTCGACAGGTTGACGCGTAGCTCGGCCAGCCGACCGGCGGCCACGCGGACGATGTCTTCGACGTGCAGGCCCCGTCGCTCCAGGACGACTTTGTGCTCACCCGGCGCGATCAGAAGCGGACGCACCAGCGGCAAGGCACCGACCAGCCGATCATCGACGGAAACCAGCGCCCCGCGATCGCCCGTCACCGTCAGCTGGGCAGCCGGAGGACGCGCACGTTCGACGATGCGCTGCGCTTCGACGTAGTCCGGCGCATCGACGGCCACTTCCAAGTTGGGGTCGGCCAAGTACCGTCGCAGCAGGTCCTGCGCCGCCAGCAGGTTCTTGGCCGCCAGCGCGATCTTCCCCAGTACAAACAGGGCATCCGGCGCTTGACCGACGCGATACGCCTGAGCCGCCAGCTTGTAAGCCGTCGTGGAATCGCCGACCTGCAGGGCGCCGCGCGCTTCGTTCAACAGCCTGCCCGCCTGCGCAGCGTCGCTGGCCGAGACCAGCGCCCGACGAACCTCGCGCGCCTGCAGCGGACCGCCCCCCAGCAACAGCCCGAGCACCATCAGCGGACACAGCAGGTGCATCCTTCTGCGGTCTCGGGCGGAATGGTTCATCTCCCTGCCTCTCCGTGGGCCCATGCAGCCGCGGCCCCGTATCTGGCTTTCCACTATTCACATATCAACAACCAAAATCAGACCAATAATTAATAAAACGTTCAATAAACCAACAAATACAAATCAAAACTTAATTCAATGATTCACAA
>JAYRFD010001252.1:0-3727 GCA_041908565.1 Polyangia bacterium
CTTGGTCTGCGATGCGCTGACTCGGCTGAACCATGCGATGGCGATTCCCGGTCTGGACCTGAACCACACACATCGCGTGCTGGCCTATCGCCTGTATCTGCCCTTGTACCCGCGGGGTGAAGTGGCAGCCGGTGAAGTGCAGGCGATGTTCCGCCTGGCGGTCAAAAGCGCGTCGGACATGCTGCCGGTGCTGACGCGGCTGCTGTCCGGTCAGGTGGCGCCCAGCGACATCGTCGCCACCGCCCAAGAACACCTGGCGACCGTCGCCCAGGCCGAACAAGCAGAGCTTGCCGAGCTTGCCAAGCAGGCCGAAGAAGCCGAGCGCGCTAAGCAGGCCGAAGCAGCCGAGCGCGCCAAGCAGGCCGAAGCAGCCGAGCGCGCCAAGCAGGCCGAGCGCGCCGCGCAGGCAGCGCCCGCCAAGCCCCCCGCTCCGCCGCCCAAGCTCCCCGGCGACGACATGTACTGACCCGCCGATGTGTCTCGGCAGATCGAGAACGCACCATGGCCACGTTTCCCCCCCGCTTGCATGTGCTTCTGGCCGCCAAGGCCGATGTCGGAATCATCCTGCGCCGCGGTCCATCCAAAAGCGTCTGCAGCATCGCCTGGGATCGCCGACGCGACACATTTTCCGTCGGGCAGTGGCTGCGCGGACGCATCTATGAGCGCCGCGCCGATCTATCCCCCGACGGCAAGTATCTGATCTACTTCGCGATGAATGGGCGATCTGGATCACCGACCGGCGGATCGTGGACGGCGATCTCGCGCGCGCCGTACCTAAAAGCGATCGTTCTTTTGGGCAAAGGCGACTGCTGGCACGGCGGCGGCCTGTTCACGGGCCCGCGCACGTACTGGCTGAACGACGGCTATGGACACAAGCCGCTATCCACCAGCACCGAAGAGCGACGCGACGTCGATTACCGTCCGCTCGCGCACAACGGCGGCGAGTGTCCGGGGGTCTATTTCCTGCGACTGCAGCGCGACGGCTGGACGCTTGTGCGCGAGGCGTCCAAGCGCGACTGCATGGTGTTTGAAAAGACGCTGCAAAACGGCTGGCTGCTGCGCAAGCAGGCGCATGCGCAGATCCATTCCGACCCCGGCAAAGGCTGCTACTGGGACGAGCACGAGCTAGAACATCCCGCATCTGGACAGCGGATCGCCGGCCCGAAATGGGAATGGGCCGACCTGGACTCGCGACGCCTGGTGTACAGCGAAGGGGGCTGCTTGTTCGCCGCCAAGCTGTCGCACCGCGAGCCCTTCGCGCCGACCTTGCTGGCTGATTTCAGCGACTGGAAGTTCGAAGCCATCCGCGCTCCATACTGAACGCAGGACTTTGCAGGCCCGCCAAGGCAGAAGACGAAGAACAGCGGGTCAGGTCGCGTGGCGGTTGGTTTATGCTGCGCGCGTGGTCGCTCGACGTGAAACTCCGGACTCTGCCCCGTACTCCTTTTTGCGGGCCTTATTCCTTTTTCTTATCGGCCTGTGGCTGTCGACGGCGCTGCCGCAGGTGCATGCCGCCAAGCCCGAGATCTTTGGCCAGTATGAAGAACAGCTGATTTCGCGCGCGCTGAAGGAACGCGGGCTGGTCATCGATCCCGAGCCCGAGGGCAAGACCGTCGAGTCCGTGCAGGTCGCCGCGCACGAGATCCTGCTGCCCGGGGATATGCCGCTTTCGCGCTTTGTTCCCTGGACCTTCCTAAATAAGTTCCACTGGCGAACCAAGGACTACATCGTTGCGCAAGAAGTGCTGCTGCGGGCGGGCGATGTGTACCGTCGCGATCTGATCGAAGAATCGGGCCGCAACCTGCGCAGCCTGTTCATCCTGGCCGTCGCTCGCATCGTGGCGGCGCGCGGATCGACGCCAGATTCGGTGATCTTGCTGGTGGTCACCAAAGATCGCTGGAGCCTGCGCCTGAACAGTACGTTCGTGCTGGACAACGTGCGCCTGGACTACCTGGCGTTTTCGATGGCGGAAGGCAACCTGTTTGGCCGCAACAAGCGCCTGGCCTTCGAGTTTTCGATGGACGCTGGACGCTATGCCTTGGGAGCCAGCTACCTGGACCCGCGGATCTGGAGTTCCCGTCACACCGCTCGCTTTTTTGGCGTGTTCTATCTGAACCGCGACACCAACGCCCTGGAAGGCGGTCGCATGGAGTTTTCGATCGGCAGACCCCTTTTTAGTCTACGCACGCGCCTGGGCTGGAGCGCCAACGTCACCTTCCAACAAGACATCGTCCGTTCCTTTCGCAGCGGCAGCATCCGCATGCTGGACATCCGCGGCGTACAGGTTCCCGACGTCTTTCTGCGTCGCACCGCCAATGGCTATGCCCAGCTGCAGTATTCCGATGGCGTGATCTTCAAGCGCAACGTCGGCGTCGGCTGGCGAGCGTCCCATGCGCACTATCAGCTGCCGACGGACTTCCCAGACACCATTCCGGAAGATGTACGCGCAACCTATGCTGCGTCGCTGCCGCGCAGCGAGTCGTGGACCGGCCCCTTCGCATACTTTGAGCTGTACGCGGCCCGCTTCGTGCGCCTGAAGAACATCCAGACCTTCGCGCTGAGCGAGGACTATCGCGTGGGACCGCGCCTGTACATGGAAGTGCGCACCTCCAGCCGCGCCTTTGGCCTGCCATCCGATTTTGTCGAGCTATACGCGAACTACGAACACCCGCACTACTACAAGGACAACTTCGTCGACTATGGCGCGTCGATCAGCGGGCGCGTGCAGTACGAAACCGCCGAAGCGGCGGGCTTCACCAGCCCCATCGTCAACCAGACGTTGACGGCCTACTTTCGCGAGATCACGCCGCGCCTGGGCTTCTTTCGCCTGCACATCGCCGGGACCTTGCAGCTGCGTTCGCGCGATCTGAACAACACGCGCCTGACCTTGGGATCCGACAACGGTCTGCGCGGCTTCAGCGCACGAACCTTCCAAGGCAACAGCCTGTATCGCATCAATGTCGAAGCGCGCACCATGGCCCTGAACCTGTGGACCATTCACGTTGGTGGCGTGCTGTTTTATGACGCGGGTGATACGCCCGATACGGTCGATGGTTATTCGCGCATGGGGGATCGCATTCGCACGACGCTGCACCAGGATGTTGGAATTGGCCTGCGCATCCTGTTTCCGCAGTTCAACCGCGACGTGCTCCGCTTGGACTTGGGATTCCCATTTGAACAAAGCGGAACCTTTTACGCGCCCAGCTTCTCTGCCGAATTCGGACAGTCCTTTTAGATCGCCGGTCCGAACCCATGGCTGCGCTTGCACCCGGCGCGCAGGGCGCGACAGGCGTTTTCTGCGGCGTGCAGTCTGCTTTGTGATCGTCTGTGCAGATACCCGCTGGTACGAAAGCTGGGAACGTCGTACAACGCCCTGGTGGAGACGTTCTGTTCTGCACGACAAGGTTGCTGGCTGCCGACGGGTCGACGCCGGTCGCTGCGATCCGCTGCAAGCGCGACGGCAGGGGCGATCTTGATGGTGGCCATGCTGCCGATCCCAGGCTGCTCAAGTGGTGGCTACAACGGGAACCAGGATGGCTCGATCCGCGATGCCAGCACCCGACCCAAGGACGCCTCGATGCGGGATGGATCAGGGCTGGATCAGGGGGGCATGATCGAGGACATGACGGGGCCGCGCGATCTGGCAACCCCAGAGGACATGACGATGCCGCCGATCGACATGGCCATGACGCCGATCGATATGGCGATGCCGCCCCCCGATATGGCC
>JAYRFD010001253.1:0-2262 GCA_041908565.1 Polyangia bacterium
AAGATCAAAAGGAAGTTCTTGTCGAAGCTGCCGCGCACCTCGCCGGCTTTGTCCAGAAGCAGCGCCGTGTTGTAGGGCGCCCAGTCGGATCCGCGGCGCTCAAGCGTCAGGGCACCAAACAGAAGCGGCGTCGTGAAGCCGCGCTGCAGCTTGCGGGCATCGTTGTCGGGAAAGTCGCGGGCGAACTCACGGCGCAGCGGGTACGGGTACGAAGACTCGGGCCAGACGATCAGGTCGGCCCCGCGCGCCGCCAAGGTCTGCGACAGCGCGACGTGCACGGCGTGCTGCCGTTCGCGCAGACCCGGCACGAACTTTTCGTGGATACCGATGTTGGCCTGGACCACACCGACGCGGATCTTCGGAGCGGCGGCCCGCGCCTTGTCGACCTGATAGATGCGCATCATGCCGTAGCCCAGCACCAAAAGGATGGTGACGGCCGCCAAAGCCGGCGGGCGCAGCGACGGCCCCAATAGCAGCCCCCGGCGCGGCAGAATGCGCTGATTGGTGAACAAGATCGAAAGCTGCCACAGCGCCGCGTTCGACAGCACCAGCACGAAGCTGACGCCCAGCGGCCCGGTGATGTCGGCAATCTGGATCACCGGCGGCACCCAGGCCTGCGTGATGGCCAGATACCAGGGGAAGACGTAGGGCACGCATAGCTCGCAAGCCACCCACACCATGGGTGCCAGCCAGGTCACGGGCACATCGACATGCCGTCGTAGCCGGCACAGGATGGCGGCGAACAGACCAAACGTGATGGCCTGGTAGGCGATCAGAAGCAGGAACAGCGGCAGCGCGGCGACAAAGGGCAGGTGGCCAAAGCGCATCAGCAGTCCGACGATCCAGTAAAAGCCGCCGCCGTTGGCAAACAGGCCGGTGACAAAGCCATACAGGAACGGGCTCGACGTGCGCGGCTGCCCCTGTCGGTCCAGCAGCACCCACAGAAGCGGCACCAGCCCCAGCCAGCACAGCGGCCAGATGTCGAAGTCGGCGCAGGCCAGAAACAGCAGCGTCCCCGACAGCGCACACAGGGCCAAGCGCCCGAGGCGGCTGTCCAAAAGGGGCGTGCTCAGACGACGCAGCCAGGGAGGCATCTTGGCGCGGGCGGTGCCATCGTCGTGGCGCGTCGCGGCCGAGGGCGCTGGGTGGGCCGCAGGCGGGCTCGCAGCGGCCGCGGTCGCCGCTTCGGCACCCGATGGCTCGGTGCCCGGCGACGGGGACGGGGATCTCTCGCTCATGGCGGCAGCATATCACCCCTTGCTCCCACATCTGGCCTGGCGCTTGACGGGGCAAGCTGAGGGCCAGGTGGCCGCTTGGGCTGCATTTCCCCAACCCATCCCCGCGATATCGGATGCAGAATGGACCCATGAAGAAGCCCGGCCTGACGTTTTGGATCCTCGTCGGCCTGCTTGTCGGCATCCTGTATGGCTACGCGGTGCCCGGGCACGCCGCGGCCATGAAGTCCGTCGCAAAGCTGTTCATCCGGCTGATCAAGATGCTGGTGGCGCCGATTATCTTTTCGACGCTGGTCGTCGGGCTGGCCGGGGCGGGCCACAAGCACATCGGGCGGCTTTTGGTCAAAGCCCTGACTTGGTTCTGGGTGGCGACGGCGGTGGCGCTGACCATCGGTCTTGGCATCGCCAACTTCGTCAAGCCGGGCCTGGGCGCCGTGCAGAAGACGGGCGTCACGTTTACCGCTCCGACGGCGAGCAAGCCGTTCTTCGAACAGGTGGTGCCGGACAGCATCTTTTCGGCGCTGGCCGACAACGCCGTTTTGCAGATCGTCTTCTTTTCGGTGATGTTCGCGGTGTCGCTGTCGGCCGTCGGTGATCGCGGAAAGCCCGTCTTGGAATCGCTGCGTGGCGTCGCCGATGCCATGTTCAAGATGACCGACTACGTCATGAAGATGGCCCCCATCGGTGTGGCGGCAGCCATGGCGGCCGCCGTCGGAGAACAGGGGCTGGGGGTCATCCTGCAGCTGGCCAAGCTGGTCGGTGCGCTGTACCTGGCGCTTTTGATCTTTGTCTCGCTGCACCTTCTGCAGATGAAGCTGACGACGGGGATCCGATTGGGGACGACGCTGTCAGCCCTGCGCGAGTCGCTGCTTCTGGCCTTTTCGACGTCGTCGTCTGAGTCGGCCTTGCCCAAGGCCATCAAAGCGATGGAGCGCCTGGGCGTGCCGCCGCACATCGTCGGCTTCGTGCTGCCGGCGGGTTACAGCTTCAACCTGACCGGGTCGACGCTGTACATGGCCTTGGCGGC
>JAYRFD010001254.1:0-4097 GCA_041908565.1 Polyangia bacterium
ATCCAGACCGTTCAGGTTCTGGCTGAGCGTCTTGTCGAAGCTCTGACCGTCCGGGCCCTGGCCGTAGGTCTTGTTGTAGGTCTCGACCATCGCCTTGCGTTCGTCTTCGGTCTTCCCCTCCATCTGCTTGTAGATGGCGTCTTTGTCGGTGAAGAACCAGCCTTCGGTGGCCAGCTTGACGCGCGCAGCCGATGCCCCGGCTTTGTCTCCGGCCATCAGGTTCTTGGCGATGTCGCCTTCCGTTCCTGAAAAGCCCGTCGAGACCGCCGTCGACAGGCTCTGCCCGGTCTTCTTCTGATACGCCTCGGCCAGCTTCTTGCGTTCGTCTTCAGTGCCAGCCGACTCCAGCGCCTTGTAGACGGTGTCTTTGTCTTTGCCCAGGCCGGTGCCCAGGAATCCACCGCCGCCAAACAGGCCGCCGTTCATCGCTTCGTCCAGCTTGACGGCGTTTTCTTTGGCTTTGTCGCCTTGTAGCTGTGCCTCGACCAGCGCGCGATCGTTGCCGTTTAGCGTCGCCAGGATCTCGGGACCCACTTGCTTGGCAACTTCGGCGCGCTGCTTCGGGTCGGTGATGCTCTCCAGAACCTTGCTGACTTGTTCCTTGTCGCAGTTGCCAAAGAACGTGCCGGTCTTCGCTTGCTTTAGCGCTGTGACCGCTGCCGACACCGAGTCGCCAGACAGCGATGCCTGCGCTTCTTTCAGCTGATCTTTTCCCAGGTTCTTGCCGATATCACCGTCGAGGGTGTGGCCCGGAAAGTGATCGGCGTAGGACTTGCGAATGGCCGCGACTTCTTCGGGGCTCTTGCCGCGAAGCTGATCCAGCACCTTCTGCTGATCACCGCCCGACACCCACCAGCCATCCATGGCCTTGAAGATGTTGTTGGCGGCCTGCGCCATCGCTTTTTCGTCGACGGGCTTGGGGGTGGGGGCCGGTGCGGGCTGGCCAGTTGAGGTCGGCGGTGTCGTCTGGCCCTGCGGCGTGCTGTCGTGCGCAGGGGTGGCCTGCGGAGTCTGCGTCGGAGCGGCCGGCGTTGGCGTTGCAGCGGGCTTTGGGGCTGCCGTTGGGGTCGGCGCCTGCGTCGGCGCTACCGTTGGCGCATGCGCCGTGTTCTGCGGTGCTGCAGGTGGTGGAGGTGGTGGCGCAGCCTTAGGCGCCGGTGGCGGCGTCGGTGGTGCGGCCGGCTGCGGCTTCTTTTCCTGCTCGTGGCCTCCGCCAAATACAGATTGAAATGCCTTGGTAATGCCTTCGAACATTGCTGCGCTCCCCCGTGGGCAGACAATTCCAGCTATCTAGTTATCGGCCCTCGCGCAAAACGTGTGGCGTAGCTTCTGAAAAGGCGCCGTATCTACTCAGTAAAGTGCGACATAGGGGACGCCTGCCGATGCGAGGGCAGCACGCGCCAGGGCTTCGGAAACCAGGCCCAGTGTCCATCCAGGGGAACCAGCCCATCAAACGACACACCGGCCGTGCGCTCGGGGGCGATGAATTCCCAGCACACCCAGATGCGTCCCGGCTTCAGAAGCGACGCGACGCTGCGATAGCCGCCGGGAAACTCCTCGGCGCGGCGGTGTCCTTCGACGAAGTCTTCGGATCGCGCCACCGCGACGTGCAGCTTGATCTGCTCTGGACGGACCGGCCAGGCCGGCAGGTTTTCCCACAGAGCCAAGTACCCCGTGCGAGCAATGTCGGCGACGTCATCGGCAAAGACCTTGGCGTAGTCCTCTGGAAGTGGGCGCAGGGCCCGCGCCATCTCAAGCCGCATGGCAGCCAGCGATGGGTCCAAGAAGCGCGCCAACAGAATGCTGGCTTCACGATGTACTTCGTCCAGCGAGTGCTCGTCCATCAAGTCCCCCTGCATGCCATCCGTGCTGGATGGCGGCCATCGCCCCTAGCCAGCGGCTGATCTGGGCAGCGAGCGATCCAAGTCTTCCAAGTGCCGCTCGATCGTCTTCTGCTCGGGCGGGCCTTTCCAAAAAATGACCACGCCTCCCTCGGCGGCTGGAGCGGCGTAGCAGACATCGGCCTTGCCCTTTTTCGCGCGCTCCTGCCAGTCCTTTTGCCAGGCATCGTCCAGCTTGACGCTGGGCGGCAGGTAGGCGCCGACATAAATCGTTGAGTTCGGCATCTGCACACCGCGGATCGAAACCGACTCAGTGCGACGGACAAGAATCAGCGAAAAGGGCGTGCCCGACCCCAGGGCTCCGTCATAGCTCAGGTAGTGATGGAATCCCTCGGGTGGGTTCTGGCCACTGAAGGCCGCGACCGGCGACGCCTTGCGCACGCGATAGCCATGCTGTGCCACCAGTCGTTCAAAGCTGGCGAAGATGTTGGTCGAACGCCGCCACAGGTAGACGGGCAGGGCGATCGTGGTGGCCAAGCACACCCACATGACAATCTGCATTTTGTGCATCGACGATTTCCTCTGCCGCACGAGTCGCGATCCCGCGATGGAATGAAGGGGCCTGGCTTGGTTCCGCTGTGGACAGACCCCGTGACGCAAGAGTCCGGTTCGGCTGTCGATCATACTGGGCTTCCGGCATCGCCATCAACCACGGCTGCAGACGGGCGGTTCGTGTAAGCTGTCAGGCATGCAGGAACCCGTCGCTGTCCCCACGAATTCACCGACCGTGCGTGACCGCTTCGCTGCGCTTACGCACACCGCCCGCAGCTTGCCGCCCTATCTGGGCATGGCGGCGCTGTTTCCCGGCGGTCCAGTGCCCTTGCGAGCCTTGCCGACCACGCTGCAAGAGGCCTATGCCTTTCACGAAAAGCTGCTGGCGCGTCCCGGCTTCCGGCAGCTTTTGGCGCAGGTCGAAAAGGAAGACTGGCTGACCCTGCCGGCGATGATGGCCGCGGTGCCGTTTGACCTGGGCAGGATCCAGCGCAAGTTTCGCAGCGGCACTGTGCGCTTGCCGGTGTCGCCTCCGGATGACTTTCCCTACCCCGACTACTACCTGAACGACTTTCACAACCAGCGGAACGGCAACCTGTCTCTGCAAGCCGCGCTGACTTACGAGTGGCAGATCAGCATCCTGTTTATGGGCTGCAATCGGCTGATGCGGCAGGCCGTCATCGATCACATTCCGGTCGGCGATGGACTGCGCATCTTGGATGTGGCCTGCGGCACGGGGGCCTGGATTCCCATGGCGCGACTGCAGGGACGGCAGCATCCGATCACTGCCGTCGATCTGTCTCCTTCGTACCTGCGCTACGCCCGCATGGCGCAGGCGCTGGGCTTCCGCGACAACACGACATTCCTGCAGCTAAACGCCGAATCGCTGCGTCCACCCGGCCTGCCGGTCGAGGCGTGGAACAACCACTTCGACATCGTCACCAACATCTGGCTGCTGCATGAACTGCCGCGCCCCGCGATCGAGCGCGCGGTCGCGGAAATGGTGCGCGTGCTGAAGCCTGGCGGCCGCTTGCTGCTGCTGGATTCGCTGCAGCGCATCGACATCCCGCAGGCTCGACGCGAGCAGGCCGAGCGCGTCTATCGCTTCTTCGCGCGCTACTTCAACGAGCCGTACTTTCTGGCCTATCAAAACCTGGATGTGCCGGCGCTTCTTCGCGCGCACGGCTTGATCGTCGAACACTGCGAGTCGTGGTTCCGATCGAAGCTGTGGGTGGCGCGCAAGCCCGCTTCCACCGCGTCGCTGCACTGAATCGTCGGCCCGCGCGGCCGGGCAACACCGCAGCCTGCGTAAAACCTGCGCCGCGTGTGGCTGCGACGCCGGCGATGGTCTCCGGGGACTTCCGGTCCGGTTGTTTTCGGACTGCGAAATGATTGCGCCGGGCGCCTGCGAAGGAGCCTATCCTCTCGACAAAGCGGCTCGCGCTGCGCGGCGAAAAGAATGCACTCGGCCGCGCTATCGGGAAACCCCGGGCCGCTTGCCGCGACACTACGGACAGGTGATCTGGCAAGTGCCGCAGCGGCGGGCAGGTGACCGCTTTTCCCCAAAGATCCCGTGTACCATTTGCCTGTGCACCGGTCTCCAATTGTGCCGACCGTTCACCCCGTGCGAGAGGCCGTGCTCATCTCCACGGTGATTCTGTTGACCGCTGTGCTGGGGCTGGGCTTGATCTTTCTGACGGCGCG
>JAYRFD010001255.1:0-3952 GCA_041908565.1 Polyangia bacterium
CATGCGGCCCGCCATCGCTGCATCATCGCGGTCGTATTCCAGGACGATGCCCCCCACGATGGTGCGGTTCGTTGGGTCCACGCCATCGGCCCGCAGGACCAGCGTGTACATGTCGCGATCGTCGGTGTCTGGTTCATCGCGCAGCGCTGCATCCTGCGCATACGTGGCTGGCTGCAGCAGAGCCGACTCTTCACCGATCGCCAGATCGGGATGCCAGGCAGAAAGCGCCGCCGTCCATTCGGCCAAGTCGGCACGGCCTAGCTGGTGCGCGGAAATTCCAAGGGGAAGCTGCAAGAACTCGACGAAGGAAGAGACCTGGGGCCAGCGCATGCCGCAGCCTATCACCTTGCACCGCATGAACCGCCTGTCGCCTGCGAAGTGCACTACAGTACGGATCCATGAGCGCTTTGGGATCCCAACTTCTGGCGGACTTATATGGCTGCGATCGCGCCATTCTGGATGACCCGCAGGCCATCGCCGACATCTTGCTGGAAGCGGCCCGTCGCTGCGGTGCCACCATCGTCGATCGCTGCTTCCATCGTTTCAGTCCGCAAGGGGTCAGCGGCGTGGTGGTTATCGCGGAATCGCACCTGGCGATTCACACCTGGCCCGAGCACGGCTATGCCGCCGCGGATCTGTTCACGTGCGGCACAGCGCTGCGTCCCGATGACTGCTTCGCGTACTTGCGGCAAGCGCTGCGCAGCCAGGACCATCGCATGCACGTGCTGGAACGCGGCCTTCCACCCGCGGGATCGACCGCTGCACCCGTGCCACCCCGCGCGGATCACAGCGCGCAAGGCAGCCGCGGTGATCTGACGCCTTTTGCAACGCGAAGCCCAGATGACGACGCTGGTCAGGACTCGCGCCGATGACGGACTGGCCCCACACCCATGCCGAGATGATCAGTGGCGGGCGCACGCTGCTATTGAAGCGCACCGGGCCCTGGCTGTTCGACGGGCAAGAGACGCTACCGCCGCCCGTCGGTCTTTTGTCTCGCATCCAGATCGGCGACTTTGCAGAGTTCGGTCGCGGCCTGCTGATCGACGGCACGGTGCAGCTAACCGAAGTCATCGATCCGATTTACACGCCGGCGTTGGTATTCCCGGCCGCGCTCTTGGCGCCAGCGCGCGCGCGCGGGCTGTTTATCGGGGGTGGGGGTGGAGCGACAGCGCGCGAAGCGCTGCGCGTTGTCGACACCGAAGCGGTGCGCATGGTCGACATCTCGCGCACAGTCATCGAACAGACGCAGGCGCTGATTCCGTCGTTCTGGGCGGGGTGTCAGCACGACCGGCGCTTGCGCATCGACATCGCTGATGCGTGGGCCGCGCTGCGCGATGTGGCTGACGCGACCGACCGCCAGGGGCCCGCGACCGGCGTCGACATCGTCGTCTATGACCTGTCGGATCCAGCGACTGACTTGGATGGCTGCAATCCATATGACGAATCCGCGGCCGACGCGCTGTATACCGAAGATGCGTTTCGCACGGCGGCTCGCTGCTTGCGTCCTGGCGGCCTGTTCGTCGTGCAGATGGCAGAGCTTTCGGTGGCGTCGTATCGCGCGCACCTGCATCGCCGCCGCGTGATCGAGCGGGTCTTTGCCCACGTGCACTCGTACTGCGCGCACATCGAACCGTTTGGCTACAGCGAGTCATGGATCCTGGCCACCAACCAGCCCGGTCCCTTCCATCCAACGCACGACATCGATGTGGCCGCGCGCCTTGCGGCTTTGTATGACGGCGATGCGAGTGCGCTGTACAGCCCAGACTGGCACAGGCACCTGTTCGCGTTGCCCCCGCCCATCGCCCGCCACTTCGCGCAGCCCGACGAGAAATCCATCCGCTGATCGCGGCGATTCGCCGCTGCCGTGACCTTCACGCTTTGCGGATCCGCGATCCTTTTTGCAGGAACTTCATCCTGGCATCGGGCGCTGAATGTTCTGTCGACGCGACGAGATCAGGCGCCCGGTTCCATCGCAGCCGCCGTCCCTGCTGTCGCCATGTGGCAGCGCGTGACGTGGGGAACCAGGGGGCTATCGACTTCTCCACACTGGCACGGCAGATAGACGCTGCCGACGTGGTCTCGCAGATCGCGGTGCGTCTCAAGCTCGTCTTTTCCGTGCAGGCGAAGCAGCAGGCGGCGCGACGAAAAGCGAACGTGCAGCGCGTCCAGCGTGTGCTCGCCGCGATAGCTGGGGTGATCGAAGGCGGACAACAGACAGAACAGGCCTTGCTCCGCAAGAGATCGACGACTGGGCGAGCGCAGTCCTTTGGACAGCGACAACAGCGGCGCAAGCTGCGGCACATCCCCGCGTCCCGGAAGGCGCCCAGACGTGGCCAGCGCAGCGTCTGTGAAATAGTGGATGCCCGGACGCCCGTACAGACGAAAGAAATACGGAATGTCGCCGCGGTCTAGCTGATCGATCTCGGCGCGCAGCAGCGGCGGATCCAGATCGGCGCCCGCGCGCAGATAGTCCCCGGTGCTGCGCAGACACACGCGCAGCGGAGCCTGGCGCACGCCGGGCAGGGCCGACAAAGTCGCAGCGATCGCGTCGCTGTGACGATCCAGCGCAGCCAAGGTCTGGTGATACGCCAGCACCATGGCGAGCAGATCGGAAATGGGCAGCGGCTTGCCCAAGAATGGCAAGACGCGTCGGACCCCGCAGGCGTGCTGGTACAGAAGTGCGTAGTCGGGATCCGCTTCTGGCAGCAGCCGCGTCGCCGTCGGTAGATCGTGATCGTCCAGCATCAGCTCGACATCCAGCGGAGCGAAGATCAGGCGGCCCTGCGCATCGGATCCCAGCGCCATGTTTTCCCAGTGCAGGTCGCCCAGGCCCAGCCAGCTGTACAGCGCGATGGCCCGCCCGGTCACCTCGGCCAGCGTCTGGCGATCGGCAGTCGTCGTGATCTGCAAGGGATGAAGCGCGATGCGTTCGACCTCGCCGGACATCCCGCCACCGCCATCCAGGCACGAGGTCGGTGTGTCGAAGTGCAAGTTCGGCAGAAAGTCGAAGCGGACCTGGCCATCGTCCTGCCGTGCGATGCGATCCAGCAGCGCGCGCAGCGGACTGTCGGCGTGCAAGAGCAGCCATTCCCAAAAGACCGTCCGCGGTTTGCAGATCCGCCCATCGCGTTCGACGACGCGCCGACCAAAGTTGTGACTGTCACCCAGCTTGCGATTCCGTCGAGACATGCCCACGCCACAGTGAAATGAAGAGCCATGCTGTAGCAGAAAACCTCGCCCCGCGTCGCCTTCGATCGGATCCACGAAAGCCAGCAGCAATCGAACCTGGCCATGGCCAGACGTGGGCTGTTCATTCGATGATGGCACTACGCGACCGATGCTCGCCTCCGACGGATTTTCTGGGTTCGGCGTGTGATACGATCGCGGCCAGGTTCTGCATCGCGGGGGGAAGTTCTGATGTCATCGAAGCGTTGGGCCGGTGGGCTGGCGGGTCTGTTGGTATCGGTCTTGGCGTGGCCGACATGGACCGCTCAAGCGGCTCGCAAGCGCGTGGTGCACTACGAGTCTGAGGTCACGGGCACGCTGCTTTCCGTCGACGCCAGCGGAGCCATGACGCCGCAGCCGGGCCTGACGGCTGAGCTTCGCTGCGTCGGCCCCGAAGGGCAGGATCGCCGCTTCACCGTCACCTGCGACAGCAGCATCGTCGTAAAGCGCGGCGATCAAGTGATCGCCAAAGGCAGCCGCGGCCTGCGTAGCGTCGAATACCGTGCCGTGGCCGGCAACGGTAGCTCCGTCGAGCTTCTGCTGTTTGATGCGGGGGGTGGGGCAGCGCTGCTGGTGCTTCGTCACCAGGAATCAGAAGGCGATGAAGAGATGCGCACCACCCAGCATGATCAGCTGCTGGTCATCGATGGGGCGACGGTTCGCGAGGTCTATGACTTCGAGTCCGAGCAGAGCTGGCAGCCCGGCCCCGATGCGAATCTGGAAATGA
>JAYRFD010001256.1:0-3945 GCA_041908565.1 Polyangia bacterium
CAGTCGTGGCTGCTGCCGTTTTCCGCGCTGGTTCCCAAAGATGTGGGGCTGACCGACGAGTGGGGGGCAGATCTGCTGCCCCTGCAAGCACAGGGCGTCCCCGTGCTGGGCGTGGCGCAAGATGTCTCGGACTACTTCGAATGGCACCACACCGCTGGTGACACCGTCGACAAAATTCGCCCACGCGAGCTAGCCCAGGCGCAGGCGGCCTTCTTCGCCTTGGCGCACGCGGCGGCCAATGCCGAATCGCGTCTGCCGCCATCGCCCAAGCCGACTCGCTTTTAGGCGCCGGTTGTTGAGCCGCGCCCGACTGCTGCGTCGATGATTAATCGAGCCTGAGCCCTCCCTTTCCCGAGTACGATGAGATCATGCGAGTCCTAGTCCTTCTCGATCCGCCCCAGACGCTGCGCCCCAAGAGCGACACCTCCGTCGCTATCATCGACGAGCTCTTGCGGCGTGGGCATGAAGCCTATTTTGCGGAAATCCACAGCCTGTGGCTGCGCCAGGATGTCGTGGGTGCCCACGTCCACGCCATCCAGACCGCCAGCCGCGAGCACGCTCCGGCGCTAACCCATGCGCCCGAAGCACAGAGCCGACCGCTGTCGGACTTCCACGCGGTGCTGATGCGCAAGGATCCGCCGTATGACGTCATGTATCACACGGCGACGCTGCTTCTGGAATACGCACGCGGCAAGACGCTGCTGGTCAACGACCCGCGCGGTCTGCGCGAGGCCAACGAAAAGCTGTTCATCTTCCACTATCCGGACCTGATCGCTCCGACGGTGGTCACGCATCGCATGGATGAACTTCGCGCGTTCATGGCCGAACAGGGAGGCGAGATGATCGTCAAGCCCCTGGACGGCTATGCCGGCCTGTCGGTGTTTCACGTGCGCGAAAGCGACCCCAACACAGGCGCCATCCTCGAGACGATGACCCACCACGGCCGACGCTGGGTCATGGCCCAGCGCAAGCTGGATGTGAAGGCCAAGGGCGACAAGCGCATCCTGCTTCTGGATGGCGAACCGCTGGCGGCGCTCTTGCGCATGCCCGCCGAGCATGAGCTTCGCAGCAACCTGGCCCTGGGCGGTACAGCGCGACCGACGGAGCTAACGCCAAAAGAGCGCGCCATCTGCGAGCGCTTAAAGCCGCGGCTGCGTCAGGAAGGCCTGCACTTCGTCGGGCTGGACGTCATCGATGACCACCTGACCGAAGTCAACGTGACCTCTCCGACGGGTGTGCAGGCAGCGAATCGCCTGTACAACCTGCGCTTCGAAGAACGCATCGTCGACTTCATCGAAGCGCGCGCGCCCCGCATCGCGTAGCGACGGCTCTCGGCGCGGCGTCTGGCCCGTCCCCCTCGAAACGGGCCCAAAGCAAAAAGGCCGGCTCTCCGAGGAGAGTCGGCCTTTGGTGTTCGCTGCGGCGCAGAGCACCGCAGACAGAACTACTTCTTCTTCGCCGGCTTCTTGGCGGGGGCCTTCTTGGCAGGGGCCTTCTTCGCCGGAGCAGCCTTCTTGGCAGGGGCCTTCTTCGCCGGGGCGGCCTTCTTGGCAGCCGGCTTCGCAGCCTTCTTGGCGGGGGCCTTCTTTTCCGTCTTCGGCTTCTTGCGCTTCTGGCCGCCAACGGCGCGCTTGGCGCGCGAGATATCGCCCTGAGCGTCGAGGAAGTACAGGAAGCCTTCCTCGCGAGCGAAGTTACCGGCCTGCACCTTCTCGGCCTTGCCAGCAACCGCCGCCGCGCCAGCGCGCTTCATCGGCGTCTTCCACACGTCGCTGCCGCGCAGGAAGTACAGGTAACCAGCTTCACGCTTCACACCAAGCTTGACAACTTTCTCAGCCATTTCAATGTCCTCCAACTCGAAGGGGGTTGGTTGAACCTGACACTAAGTGAGCCCCGACGAGCGTGTCAATCGCTTTTGCGTGGAAAACTTCACTTTTTTGCCGAAATTTCTCCCGTGGAGCTCCCGAGGAGGTCGATCAGAGCCGTTTTTGCCACTTTTTTGGGCCCGCAAGAGGCCTCTCTCTCGGAAGAAATTCCCGTCGGATTTCTGCGTTTTTCCGTCGCTATGCGCCGATTTCGCCGATTTTCGCGATCTCGACGGCATTTTCTTCAGCGGATGCGCGCGCAGATCACCTGCTCGCTACTGACGGGGCACAGAGGAGACCCATCGAAGCCGCCAGCGCGATAGGTGATGGCGAAGCCGTTGTAGTGCAGCAGGGCCGATAGCTCCTCTGGGAAATACAGACGCTGCGCCAGGCGCACGACGCGCGTGGTCCCCGGATGTCCCACGCCCTGCCCCGATGTGGCCGATTCCCGTCCCGGCTCGAACGCGCGCGTAGGGCCACCCGTCTGTAGATCCGGTTCATAGAAGAAGCGAATCCAGGCCATCTGGGTTGCGGGGTCATAAAGATGGCTGGTGGTTTGGATCAGGCGCTCGCCGGTGCGAGGGTGACGGATGCGGGTCCGCGCGAACCGCCGAGCCGGATTGCGCCCCAGCCAGACCGGATCGGGATGCGTCACGTCCAAGGCAAACACGCCATCGGGATGCAGCAGGCGACGCACTTCGGCCAGGCAGCGCTCGACATCCTTTCGTTCATACAGGTGCATAAAGGCGTTGAACGGGCACAGGATCAGGGGAAACGAGCCAGCCAGCGGCACGGCGCGAAAATCACTCTGTAGAATGTGAACGCGCGCGCGCGTACGCGCGTTCGAAGAACTGAGGCGCTTGGCACAGGCCCGCAGCATCGACACACTGCGGTCCAGGCCGCAGACTCGGTAGCCGTCCCGGGCCAAGGGCAGAAGTAAGCGACCGCTGCCGCAGCCCAGTTCCAAGATGCGCAGCGGGTGTTCCTGGGCGGGCCAGCCATCCGCGACATCGGCGGCCAGCTGACGGTACCAAGCGACGTCGTGCCGGCGGCGCCCGTATTCCAGGTCGTATAGCGAAGCATCGGTGTAGCGCTCGTTGGTGCCGGCCCGGATCTCGGCATCGAAGTCGAGCGGGGCGGGCAGGTCGTGCACCGCGGAGTCCGCGTCATCCAGCCGAGACGGATCGGCAGCGAACGCATCAGAAGCCACAGCTTTCATGCGGCAGTCATAGCCCGAGCCGGTAAAAAATTGACCCTCTGTGTTGCCGGTGCCATGGTCCAGGTGTGCGTGTGCTCGGGCTGGATGTTGGATCCAAGACCATTGGCGTCGCGGTCAGCGACGAGCTACGGCTCTGCGCCCATGGCGTGCGCACGCTCAGCCGGCAAGGCACGCGGGGCGATGTCGTTCAGATCACGACGCTGTGCCGCACCTACGAAACGCAGTCGGTCGTCGTCGGCTTGCCGTATGACTGCGAAGGAAACGAAGGCAAGCGGGCCCAGCGAGTGCGGGTCCTGGGCGATGCCTTGGCGGGGTCCGGCATGAACGTGTCGTACCAAGACGAGAGCTTTTCGACCGTCGAAGCCGAAGAACACCTGCTGGCCGCCGATGTCAGCCGAGCCCGACGCAAGCAGGTCATCGACAAGCAGGCGGCCGTGGTGATCTTGCAGGCGTGGCTGGATGAACAGCGCCGCGCGGTGGCTACCACAACCGACACCCTCGACGGAGACAGCCGCTCGTGAGCGCGGAACGCTCCAGCAAAGGCAGCGCCAAAAGCACGGCCACAGGCGCAGATGCCCGACGAACTGCGGCGCGTCCAGCCCGCGGGCGCAGCGGACAGATCGCAGCGGCCGTGATTGTGTTTCTTTTCGTCGCTGGCTTCCTGGGCACCGCCGGCTACTTTGCGGTCCAAGCCTTGCGCTATCCAGACCGCCCCGGTCCCAGCGGCGGCCCGCGAGACATCAAGGTCGTCATCGCCAAGGGCATGAGCCTGGCCGAGATCTCGCGCATGCTCGCCGAGAAACAGCTGATTCACCATCCCGAGTGGTTTCGCTTCTACGCCAACGAGCGCGGCGTCGCCCA
>JAYRFD010001257.1:0-3750 GCA_041908565.1 Polyangia bacterium
CCGCATCATCGTGCTTTTGCACGGCGACGGCATGCTGCTTCACAGCGGCGAACACGGCCGCCATCGACTGGATCAGCCGCTTTCGCCCTATGCCTTT
The DNA here is from genome assembly GCA_041908565.1 of Polyangia bacterium. Taxonomy (GTDB): domain Bacteria; phylum Myxococcota_A; class Polyangia; order Palsa-1104; family JAEUJZ01; genus JAEUJZ01. The sequence goes on from JAYRFD010001257.1 coordinate 98, forward strand.
TCCGGGGACTGGTCCACCGACGGAACGCTGCTGGGTGGGCCGTGCCGCGACTTCAACGTCATGGTCGATCGTCGGCGCGTGAAGGCCACCGTGCAGGTTGAGCGAACGGGTGCCCAATCGCAGCGCATCGCTGTCGCTGGGCCGACGCTGGCCCTGTACGCGGCAGAGGGCGACGTTCGCGTCGCTCGCAACCCCAGCGCAGATCCAGTCGCTGCCGCGCCAGAGCCCTGCACGATTCCAGCCGGACACACGCTGCTGTGGACCTGTCCGCAGGACCAAGTGCGGTCGGCTTCATTCCTGCTTTCAGCGACGGCAGATGCGGGGGCGGCGCTGCTGGTCTGGCTGACACCGCGCACTGCGTCCTAGACAACCTGGCCCCGCCACGCGCCACCTGATCTGCGACTGACGGCCCCACGAAAAACGGCTAGGAAATCGCTGGCAGGCCGGCCAGCGCCCAGATCTCGGCGGCGCTTCGGCCCTGCTGTCGCAGGCTGCGCAGCGACGGAGATCCTCGCCGCTTGGCCAAGCGATCGCCGTGCGCATCGGTTAACAGCGGATGGTGGGCATATTCAGGCTGGCGCCAGCCCAAAAGGGTCTGCAGCACGCGGTGCACGTGCGTCGCCTGGAACAGATCTTCGCCTCGCGTGACCAGCGTGACGCCCTGCAGGTGATCGTCCAGGGTCACGGCCACGTGATAGCTGGCGCGCACCTCTTTGCGACCCAGCACCACATCGCCCACGTGCGAAAGGCGGACGGGCACTTGGCCGAAGCGTCGATCGCAGAACGAAAGCGGGCTCGACGCAAGCTCTTGCGCGCGAGCCATGGCCCGTTCGCTGTGCAGGCGCAGGGAATAGCTGGCCCCTTTTTCGATCCGCTCGGCCGCATCATCTGGGGACAGGCGACGACAGGTGCCCGGATACAAGGGGCCCGCCTGCGCGGCAGGCCAGGCCGATGACAGCGACGGGGCGGTGGGACTTGGCAGATCGTGCGGAGCGCCGACGGCTTGGCTGGCCTCGGCAACGATCGCGGCCCGCGTGCAGAAGCAGGGGTACAGCAGGCCTTGGGCTTGCAGCGTATCCAGCACATTGGCGTACTGCGCCATGTGATCGGACTGCACGCGAACTTCGCCATCCCACGACAGACCCAGGAAGCGCAGATCTTCAATCAGTGCATCGGTGAATTCTCGTCGACAGCGCGTGCGATCGATGTCTTCGATGCGCAGAAGAAATCGCCCCGCCACGTCGCGCGCGGCCGCCCAGGCAAAGCGAGCGGAAAACGCGTGACCGACATGCAGATAGCCGGTGGGCGACGGCGCAAAGCGAGTGACGGTCAGCGCCTGCGCGGCTGAGTTGCCAGCAATCACGTGTGTCATGGACGTCGCAGGAAGCCCGCGAGGGGCGAAAGACGAAGGGAAAAAAACAGGCGGAGTGGATCGCGGGACTAGGCTTCAGACGGAGCTTGCTCGTCGTTCTTGCCGTCCTTTTCGGACGCGCCTTCTTCTGGGTTGCGGGGCTTGACGCGATCGCGACCGCTGATCCGACGCACCACCGCACCAACCAAGGTGCCGCCGATGCCGCCGGTCACGGCCGCCAGCAGCAAGGCATCCAAAGCCGGCGACACCAAGCGGCTGGCCGTGGCGTTCTTCTGGAACCACCACGAAAACACCAGCGTCGATGCCGAGGCCATGATCAAGTGCGTCTTGGTCTTGGAATCGCCGACCTTGGCTTCGACGAACAGCATCGCCAAGACCACCAAGATGCCGCCGATCAGGAACCACTGCGGATCCATGCTCTGCGGGTGCAGCGAGATGTGCAGGCCGCTTTGCAAAAGCTCGTCGACCTGTTCGGTGCTGACGGTCAGTTCACGACCGCGCAGCGACGACGACAGACGGTGTTCAACTTGGTTGTGCTGCTCGCTCCACACGTTCGAGCCGCGGCGCACGCGCGCCTGATGCGTCGACACACTGAACTCACCCGAAAGCTCTGCCTCTTGCCCGCCGTCGCCAACCAGCTTGAAGGTGTAATCGACCCGCTTTTCCTGTCCCGCATCGGGTCGCAGAGTCCCGCTGGCCGTCACATCAAAGGGGCCGCTGCCGTTTTCAGCCACTGCCAGCTTGGCGGTCAGGTTGGCCGGCGTCAGCACCGCTTCCCCCAGCACCTTGCGCGGTACCGCCTTGCGCAACGCCGGATAGCCGACCGACGCGGCCCAGAAGATCGCCAGGACCGCGAACAGCGTCCGTGCCGTCTTGTTTTCAATCAGGTCATAGGTCGGAGCCGCCGTGCCATAGATCGCGACGGCCAGCATGCCACCGACCAACACCAGGCCAATCGTGCCCTCGCGCAGCCACTCCATCTTGTAGCCAAGGACGCCGATACCGACGATGGCCATCAGAAGGACTTGGCTTAGCCAGCCTTCCCAGTGCTGTTCGACAAAGCCGCGCAGCCCCGAGGGCGGTTCGGCCTTGGCATCGCCCGCTTTGGCGCTGGTGCCGCCCGCTTTCGCTGGGGCTGGCTTGCCGCCTTCACGCACGGACTGTCGACGTGTCCGTCGGTAACCGGTGCTATCACCATCCTCGTTGGCGCCGCCAACCGTCTTGGATTCGCTGTCGTTGCTGCTGGAGGGATCAGATTTCTCAGGACGTGCCACGAACGCCTCTCTTGCGGAAAAACCGCGTCGAAAATATCCTGCGCCGCTGCGCTAGGCAAGAAACGACTGCCGCGCGCAATCGCAAGCTTATTCACATCGCCTATCTCCAGATGACCCAGACTGCCCCGGACTCGGCTGGCGCCGAAGCCAAACATCGTTCAAAGCCTCCTGCGAAGCCTCCTGCTCGGGCCGTATGGCGACGCATTCTTCCCATTGCGGTGGCGGTGCTGGCGCTGGTGTATGCCGTGCGCGGCATCCCATTTCACGAGCTGCAAAGCGCGATCAGCCGGGCGCCGCTGGGCTTGCTGCTGCTGGTCTCGGCCGGCATGGCGGTCATCAACTGCAGCGCCGATACCCTGGCCATGTTCTTTGTCTTTCGCGGCTTCGGGATCCAGCTGCGTTTTGTCGAGCTGTATACGATTCGGGCGGCCACCTACACGCTGGCGGTCATCAACTATCACGCCGGGCAGCTAGGCATCATCGGCTTCCTGCATCGCGCCGCCAAGGTCCCCCTGTCGAGAGCCGGCGCCATCGTGCTGTTCATCATGGGGGTGTGGGTCGCCCTGCTGATGATCTTCGCGACCTTCGGCGCCGTCCTGGGCGGAGACAAGGGACGCGCGCTGCTGCCGATCCTGGCTCTGTTTGCCACGGGGCTGCTGGTGTATGCGGCGCTGCTGCGGTGGCCGCCTCGATTCCTGCGTCAACCGACCGGACCCGCGACGGGAAGTGGCGCTCCGATGGGCATGTTGGCTCGCCTGCAGCGGGTGGCCAGCAAGGTCTGGGCGCCGCTGATGGAAGCCGGTCTGCAGGGCCACGTGCGAGCCCTCATCGTTCGGCTGCCCCACCTGTTCGTGCTTTTGATCTGGCACTACATCGCCCTGCGCTGCTTTGGCATCGGCGTGCCCTTCCACATGGCCATGCTGTACCTGCCCGTAGTGTTTGCCGTCGCTGCGCTGCCCATCAGCGTGCAGGGACTGGGCACCGCGCAGGTGGTCGCCAAGTACTAC
>JAYRFD010001258.1:0-7292 GCA_041908565.1 Polyangia bacterium
CATCAAGCGGCGTGTTGCGCTTGGCAACAAACGGCGCGACACCGAACGCGACGCGGCAGTGGGCCGACAGATCGCCGGCAAAGCGCACAAGCTCGTCGATGTCGGCGTCGGTCTCGCCGGGCAGGCCGACCATCATATAGACCTTGAGCGTCCGCAGATCGTGCTGCTTGGCAAGCTCGGCGGCACGCAGCAGGTGACGCTCGCGCGTGCGACGCTCGACGATCTCGCGCATTCGTTCGCTGGCACCGTCGCTGGCCACGGTCAGCGTGCGGTAGCCACCTTGGCGCAGAAGGCCGACGATTTCGGACGTCAAGCGGTCGGCGCGCAGCGAGCTAATGCCAGCTTCCAGGCCGCGCTCGACAACGATGTGGTGCAGGATCTGCGGCAGGCGCGGGTGATCGGTGACGGCCGCGCCAACCAAGCCGACGCGGGTGATGTCGTCGGGAAGCAGGCTCTTTACGCGGTCGGGAGAGACCAGGCGCATGCCGCCGTTGGTGCTGCGCCGCATCACGCAGTACGTGCAGCCGCGCGAGCAGCCGCGCTCGGGCTCGATCAGGAACATCGATCGAAGCTCGGTGTGTGGCGTCAGGATCGAAGATGTAGCGGGCAAAAGCGCATCGTCACACTGCCCCACTTTGGGCAGGGACTCGCCATGCACCGACGGCACCCAGACGCCGGGCAAGCGGGCTAGGTCGGCCAGCAGGGCCTGTCGATCGCGCGCCCCATCTGTCGCGCCCAGCGCCCCATCCCACAGCGCACACAGAAGTGCGGGCAGGGTCTCTTCGGCTTCGCCCATGACGACAACATCGACGAAGGGACCCAGCGGCAGCGGGTTAGAAAAAGTCAGCGGACCGCCACAGACAATCAGCGGATGGCTGGCGTCGCGCTGGTCGGAAAGAAGCGGGATGCCGGCCAGATCCAGGCAGGAAAACAGGCCGGTGATCTCAAGCTCGTAGGCGATGGAAAACAGCACGACGGGCGAGTCGCCGACGGGAACCTGCGATTCATAGGTCAGAAGCGGCAAGCGACTGCGCCGCCACGCGACCAGATCATCGGGAAGAAAGGCGCGCTCGGCTCGCAGCGGTGGGCGACGGGCCGGCCAGCCTGCAGCATCGGGCTGGTTCAGCAGGCGATACACCGTCTGAAAGCCCAGCGATGACATGCCGACGTGATACGGGCTGGGATAGACCAGGGGCAGGCGCAGTGCGCCTTCATTGATGCGATCAATAAGAAGCCGCTCGTCCGCCAGGCGATCGCGGATCGCCGCCCTAAGTTGGTGTGCGCTCACGCGGTCTTAAGCAGCGCCAAGCGCAGCGCGATGCGTGTCTCGCCCGACAGGGACAAGCCCGACAAGGTCTGCTGCGACATCGCATCGACCAGGCAGCGCGAAAACTCCGTCGATTCGTTGACCGTGCGGGCGTCTTTCACTCGACCGCTGGGCAGAATCGTCAGCCACACATCCAGGCTGGTGGCCCGCTGGTCAAAGCGCGGCGCGCAGCGAGCAAGCCAGGTCTGCGTGATGTTCGGCAGCGTCGGAATCAGGCGTTCTTCTTGGCCACCTGGAACAGTGGCGAACTGACCGGAAAGAGAGATGCCGTGTGTTCCAGCACCGACCTGCCAGCCCACAGCGGTCGCGAAGGTATCGCTGTCGCTTTGGGCTGCGGGTCGAGGCTGGCTGCCCCCACGACAAGCCACGATGACAAGGCACAACAGCCCCAAGAGGCGAGGCACACTGCGCTGCAACATGGCTGGCATGGAGACGGCCGGGGTCCTTTCGACCGAGGCGCGAACTACGGAGCGCCCTTGACTTCCTGGCAGGTCATCTCGGCGGCGTTCGGCTTGCAAGCGAACATCTTGCGCAGCGCGCCGAAGAGGAAGCTGTCGTTACGCGCGACGAACACCGTGCCGTCCTGCGCGATCGCCATGGCGCCGTAGGCGCAGCCCGATCCCGCACCCGCCAAGCTCGCCAACAGCATGCCGACCACACCAGCCTTCAAAATCGCCTTCTTCATCTCGTTTGCTCCTTCAGATCGTTCACATGTCCCCGCTGCCTTCCATCGATTCACATCGGCAGATCGCAGCAAGGTTACCGAGCACCAACCGTCGTGGACCAGACCAGACAGCCAGCACGATGGGCGGCAGACTAATGCCGGTCTCTTCCGCAAAGCAAGCGGAAATTGAGAGGTAAACCTCTCCTCATCGACCTGCATGCGCAAGCGACTGCCGAGGTGGATCTCGTCGGAGGTTGCGGCGCCTGGCGGTCCGCTTGCAGGCCGCTGCGCTCCGTCGGTTGTGCAGCGCGCGGAACCCGCTTCGTGGCCGCTCATCGTCGAGCCGGGTCCCCTGCGCGACGCCTTGAATTTCTTGACTTCCCAGCGTGGCCCCGGATAGGCTCACGCAGGTTTGCGGATGAGAAGTTTTTTTCTCGTTGTTGTCCGCAACCGAACCAAAGCAAGTAGCCAAGAACGTAGTAGGAGCAGCAAATGGCCAAAGGCAAAGTGAAGTGGTTTAACGACGCAAAAGGATACGGCTTCATCTCGCGCGAAGAGGGCGAGGACGTATTCGTTCACCACACGGCGATCGTCGCTGAGGGATACCGGACGCTGAGCGAAGGGCAAGATGTCGAGTTCGACATCGTCAAGGGTCCCAAGGGCGAGCAAGCCACCAACGTGAAGCGCGTCGCGTAAACAGACTTTCGCGACTACTCGACGGGATGCCGATTGCAAGATGGGCGGACCGCTCGGGTGCAGAACCAAAGCCCTGACGGGTCGACTCGTCAGGGCTTTTCTTTTTTGTCGCTGCCTTCGCGCGTCAGACGCTCGACCCCTTGGTCGAGCTTTTTCGCCGACACCGAAAGCAGCTTGGCGGCGCCGGTCTGCACCGCTTCGCCGAATTCGCGCGTGCTGGCCTTCAGGCGCTTGCGCAGCACGCGTGACTTGGCGCGTTCCCGCAGTCGATCGGGGTCGGGAAACCAGGCCGCGCGCAGGGCCAGCAGCAGACCGCCCAGCCACAGAACCGTCATCACCAAAAGCCACAGCGGGCGCTGCGCGACCGTCCACAGACCGGCAATCGCAATCAAGGCCTGCGTCACCGCAAAGGCGATGACATGGCCAAAGACGCGACGACCCGCAAGCTGCTTTAGCTCGGCTTCCGCTTGTGTGATCTCGCGATCCTCTTCGTGATCGCGCAGGGCCAGCGCAGCCTGCCCCTCGTCGATGCCAAGCTCGCGCGCGGTCTCTAGGATCTCGGAATGCGACAAGCCGTCCTCATCCCCGCGTGAAGCCAGGCTCTGCGTGCGCTGTTCGGCCCGCGCAATGATCGCGCGCGCTTCTGCTGATGAATACCGCCGTTGTTCTGCCATGTCCCCTGAGTCTGCCGCCAAGTCCGCACCCGCGACAAGCAGCCTGACAAGCGCACCCGACTGCGGTAGTGTCGCGCCGTGCCACGCGCCTCGTACCCTCGTTCCGAAGGATCCCCCGGTGGATCTTCTAGCCCTCGCGGTGCCGCCTCCGGTGCATCTCATGGTGCGCCGCCTGGCTTTGCCGCGGGTGCAGCGGCATCGCATGACCGCTTGACGGCCACAAGCTCCGCGCCTGCGCGGCGCATGCTGCCGTTTTCCTTGGACGCCGAAGAGTCGGTGCTGGGCGGCATCCTGTTTTCCGGGCGCGCCTTGTCGCAAGTGGCCGACGTCATCGAAGCCCCGGACTTTTATGACAAGCGGCACGAGGCGATCTTCGCGGCCATGGTCGATCTGGAAGCGCGCTCGCGCCCGATCGACATCATCACGGTGGCCGAAGAGATGCGGCGCCAAGGCACCATGGCGACGCTGTCGGCATCGGGCAGCGAAGCGTACCTGGCGGATCTCGCCAACAAGATCGCATCGGTCGACAACATCACGCAGCACGCGCGCATCGTGCGCAACAAGTCGACGGCCCGCCGGCTGATCTTGGCGGCCAGCAACATCGTCGACAAAGGCTACGGCGACCAGCTGGAAGTCGAAGAGTACATCGACCAAGCGCAGCAGGCCGTCTTCGAGATCCAGAGCCGATCGAGCCGCCAAAGCTACGAGCCGGTGCGCCGCATCCTGCACGGTGCGATCAAGGCGCTCGAGAGCCGTTATCACAAGAAAGAAGCCATCACCGGTGTGCCCACGGGCTTCGCTGCATTTGACGAGATGACGGCGGGTCTGCAGGCCGGTGACCTGATCATCATCGCGGCTCGTCCGTCGATGGGTAAGACCTCGTTCGTGATGAACTGCGCGCAAAATGCAGCGCTGGATCACGGCATGCCGGTCTTGGTCTTTTCGCTGGAAATGTCGAAGCAGTCGCTGATCGAGCGTGTGCTGTGCTGCGAAGCGCGCATCGAATCGCAGAAGCTGCGCAGCGGCTTTTTGGAATCGCGCGACTGGATCAACATCACCAAAGCGGCATCGCGCGTGGCCGAAGCGCCGATCTGGATCGACGACTCTGGATCGCCCAGCTTGATGGAGCTGCGCGCCAAGTGCCGTCGCTGGCGATCCGATCCCAACGTCTTTCCACACGCACCCGTGGGCGAAGGGGCACCGGTCGAAGCGCCGCGCGGCCTGGTGGTCATCGACTACTTGCAGCTTGTTCACGGATCGACGCAGAGCCGCGATTCCAGTCGCGAGCGCGAGATCAGCGAGATCTCACGCGGGCTTAAGGCCTTGGCCAAAGAGCTTGGTGTGCCGGTGGTGGCGCTTTCGCAGCTAAACCGATCGGTCGAGTCGCGCGCCGACAAACGCCCCATGTCATCCGACCTGCGCGAGTCCGGCGCCATCGAACAGGACGCCGACTTGATCTGCTTCATCTATCGCGACGAGGTCTACAACAAGGAATCGCCCGACAAAGGCGTGGCCGAGATCATCATCGGCAAGCAGCGCAACGGCCCGACGGGAACCGTGCGCTTGGCGTTCTTGAATCAGTACACGCGCTTTGAAAACCTGGCCGAAGATCGCCTGGGGGATGAGTAGCGATTTCAATCGCCCGAACCGCAGCGATGCGGTGGGTCAGGCAGCCTGACCTATGTTCAGTTCGACGCTGCGATCGATGCAGCGATCGACGCTGTGCACGGTGCAGTGAACGATGCAGTGAACGGTGCCGCGATCGACGGTTTGGTGCGCGGTCCTGCGAACTAGCGGCGGGCTTGGGCCAGTGCGTCGCGGATCTTGGCGGCGGGGGTCGGTGTGCCGTCTGGGATGCCGGCGCCTCCAGCGGGCGGTGGGCCGAAGTAGATCACGCCGTAGGCCGGCATGTCGCGTTCGAAGCGCCAGCTATCGGCCAGCGTGCCGCCATCGACGGTATCGTAGCCCAGCGAGTCCAGAAACGCCGTCACTGCGGCCTTGCCTTCGGCACTGTCGCCAGCGATGGGCAGCGCGCTGCGATCCGCGGATCCCGCCGCCCGCGCCAGCGCTTGCAGGTGCTTGTAATAGATGTTGTTGAACGCCTTCACCACCGTCGATTGCGGCAGATGTTTTTGCAGCAGACCGCTGACCGTATCGCTGCCGTTGTCCAGCGCTTCGAAGCGACCATCGCGTTCTGGATAGTAGTTGTTGGTATCGATGACGATCTTGCCGCGCAGCGGATCGACTGGCACCTGCGGGTAGGCGCGCAACGGGACGGTGACGACCACCAAGTCGCCGGCCTCTGCGGCTTCGACCGGTGTCGCGGCGCGGGCACTTGGGCCTAGCTCTGCCACCAAGTCGGCCAGCGTGGCGGGTCCGCGCGAATTGCTGAGCACGACCTGATAGCCGGCGGCCACCGCTAAGCGTGCGACGGTACTGCCAATGTGACCGCTGCCAATCAAGCCAAGGGTGCGGGGTTGGGGGTGCATGCTAGCTCCTTGTGAATGGGCCCGGTCCAGCCGGGCGAATCAGATGAGTCGGGCGTGTCGAGGTCGGCGAAATTCGCGAAAGCGATCGTTGACCGCAAGCGAGATCCAGGGACCGCGGCGCTGCAGTATCCGCGCGCGCCCGACGGGTCTACGGCATCGCAGAATCGACGATCGCAGCGAACCCAAGATACTGGTTTTCCAGCGCAGGAAACAGCGGGCTGATGCGGGTCATTTCGGCCAGCGCCTGTTATGTGCGACCTGCGGACTTGGGCTCGTGATGAGCCGGGCCGTGATGCAGCGGCGACAGAGCGTGTGCGGCCGCGCTGTCTTTCATCGGCAGGCGGAAGCGTCGCTGGCCATCAAACTGATACAGCGCACCGGCGACGGCCGGCGCGGTTGGCAGCAGCCCGATCTCGCCGACGCCTTTGGCCCCGAATGGCCCTTCGGGTTCGGGCTCTTCGACGAACAGCACATCGATGGCGGGCATGTGCGGCGCGCGAATGACGCCCAGGCCGCGCAGCGTGGGGTTCTTGATGTGCCCCTCTTCAACGACAAGCTCTTCGGTCAGGGCGAAGCCCAGCCCCATGTGGATGGCGCCTTGGATCTGTCCTTCCAAGAGCCCGCGATTGATCACTCGCCCCACATCGTGCGCGGCCACTACGCGATCGATGCGACCCTCGCCATCCAGGATCACAAGCTGCGTGGCATAGCCGAAGCTCAAGTGCGTGGTGGGCGGCCCGCCATCGGCATCTGTCATCGAGCCAAGCGGCTGCGTGCGATCGTAGCGAAAGCGACCTTCATATCGTCGGCCCACCAGCGCAGACAGCGGCTGCGTTTTCAGATCGGCGGCCAACTTGTTTGCTGCATCGATCACCGCATTGCCGGAACACACCGTGCCGCGCGATGCTGTGGTCATGCCGGAAGACAGACCATCGCGCGTATCGACGGTGGCTCGGAAGCAGTCGACAGGCAGGCCGGTGACCTGGCTGGCCATTTGGATCAAGACCGTGAACAGACCCTGGCCCATTTCGCTGTAGCCATTGGCCAGCGTGACGGTTCCATCCGCTTCGACCGTCAGCGCTGCGCAGCCCAGATCCGAAACGCCGTTGCCGATGCCGACGTTCTTGATGCCGCACGACAGACCCACGGCGCGGCCTTGTGCCTTGGCCGCTTCGTAGTACGGGCGAATCAAGTCCAGCGTCTGGCACAGACCGACAGCGTGCAGAGGCTGGCCGCTGCAAAAGATCGATCCGTTGCGCAGCGCATTGCGATTGCGGATCTGCCAGGCGTCCAGACCCACGCGTTCCGCTAGCATGTCCAGCGCCGATTCCAGTGCGAAGTTGGCTTGGTTGGCACCGAAGCCGCGCATGGCCCCGCAGGGCGGGTTGTTGGTGTACACGGCGTGTCCGGTGACATCGACGTTGGGCACATCGTACGCTCCG
>JAYRFD010001259.1:0-6146 GCA_041908565.1 Polyangia bacterium
AAGGCGCCGATCGCTTTGGCTTGGCTCAGCTACATCAGCTTCGCGGACGCATCGGGCGAGGCGAAGGGGCCAGCGCCTGCCTGCTTCTGCACGACACCCCGTCTGATCTACCCACCGAAGGCGTCGACCAAGCGGCCCTGCCGCACACCGGCGACAGCGACGACAGCCCGCTGTCCGATCGGCAATCACACAAGGGCCGCAGCCCGACCGCCGATCCGGCCCGTGCAGCCGAAAGCCCCGTCGACGGCATCAACGGCTCGCGCCAGCGTCTGGGGGTTTTGGCTCGATCCAGCAACGGCTTCCACATCGCCGAAGCCGATCTGCGCATGCGCGGCCCCGGCGAGGTCCTGGGCACGCGCCAGGCTGGTCTGCCCCCTTTGCGCTACGCCGACCTTCTGCGCGATATTGATCTTCTGCAGATCGCCCGACGCGAAGCCGCGGCCCTGATACGCCGCGATCCCGAGCTGGAACAGCCAGAGCACCGCATCACCCAACAGCTTCTGCGCGAGCGCTGGGCCTTTGCAGAAGAGTCCACCACACTGGAATAAACCGCGGTTCTACCGCCAGACATAGGGTCACTTCACCATGCGAGCAGGAAAAATGCGTGCCACTCGGGCAGTCGTGATTTCCGATATTCATCTCGCGAATGGGCAGCCGGACATGATTTCAAATCCGGCGATCTTGACCCAATTCATTCATCAACTGCCAAACCTTTTCCCCGTTGACAAAGAAAGCAATGAACAGCTTGAATTAATCATTGCTGGCGATTTTATCGATTATCTTAATATTCAAGAATATTCTGCTTGGACCGTGGATCCAGCGGCGGCTGTGCGCAAGCTGGGCGATGTCACCGATCGGTCGCAGTTCGCCCCGGTTTTCGACGCACTGGCTGCCCATGTACAGCGGGGTCACCGCTTGACTGTACTCTTGGGAAACCACGATATCGAGCTGGCCTTGCCTGCCGTCCAAGACGCCTTTTTGCAGCGTTTGGGCGCATCCCCGCACGAAGTGCTGTACGTCATGGACGGTCGCGCCTATCGGCTGGGCAGCGCGCTGATCGAACACGGAAATCGCTATGATGATGCAAACGCCAACGACTGGACCGGCTTGCGAGCCATCGTATCCGCATTATCTCGCAATGAACATCCCACGGTTGATTTGGAAATATCCGCCGGCAGCAAATTGGTTATTAAGGTCGTCAATCCGCTAAAAGATACGTATCCCTTTGTCAACCTGCTGCAGCCGGTCGGGGAGATCCTTTTGCTGCTGCTTTTGGAATTCGAGCCCAGCCTGGCCTGGCAGGTCGACATGCTGGGGCGGCTTCTGAACAGCAAGCGCTTGGCCGAACGCAACCGCCTGGGCCAGCAGCCCGGCGCCACGCGCAACGTCAGTGCGCAGGCCGGATCGTCCGCAAATGCCGGTCACGACACCGACGAAGAACTGCTGACGTTGTTCGGCGACAGCTATCGACAGCTACACAGTCAGGCCAACGCCAACGTCGCGGCCGGCGATGTGCTGGGCCTGCTGGTGCGACCGGGACGCGACGGGCTGGCGGCGTACTTCGATCGGCAAGCGCCCGTGCCGGTGGAGAGGCTGCGCAAGATCCGCGCGGCGCTCAAGCGCATCATCGACAGCGACCAGTCGACCCGCATCGACGTCGCCGATGGCCCCTGCGGCGCGGCCGGTCGGCGTCTTCTGCAAAGCCCCGATGTGCAGGCCGTCGTCATGGGCCACACCCACCTGCCGCGCTACGTGCGCAGCGACGATGGGGTGTACATCAACAGTGGCACCTGGATCGATCGCCTGCGCATCCCACAGCGCGTGCTGGCCGACGGGGCCGAGCGCGACTTGGAAGCCTACCTGCGCGATCTCAAGGAAGACCGGCGATCGCCCTGTCCCCCCACCTGTGCCGAGCTACGCATCGACGAAAACGGCGCGGTGCGCCACAGCGCCCTGCATGAAGTGACGCTGGATGCGACGGGCATCGCGCTGCGCACGCTTTCCGGAGCCGCATCGTGAGCGTCTTTCGTCTGCGCGTCTACGTCGGCGCAACCGGCGAACGCGATGGCGCGGGCCAGCTTTTAAGCCAGGGCACGGCCTGGCTGCTTACCCCCGATACCGTCGCCACCGCGTTTCATGTGGTCGGCAAGCTCGAACGGCGGCGCTTCTATCACGAGGGCCTGCCGGCGGTGCAATACCGCTTGGTGATCAGCGAAGAAGGCGCCCCCGATCGCGAGATCGCCGTGCAGCCGCTGTGCTGCGATTACTATGCCGACGTCGCTCTTTTGCGGGCCCCGCAGGTCCTTTCGGGATCGTCGCTTTCGCTGCGTCCGTCGCTGGATCGCGCAAGCGGTGGTCCGTGGACGGCGCGCGGATTTCCACGCTTCATGCAGGGACGGGCGTTCACGCTGTCGGGACGCATCACCGACCTGCGCGGCGACACCGGCAACAACGCGCTGCAGCTTCTGGTTGATCAGGACACGCGATCGACGGGCGGCGGCGATGCGCCGTGGGAAGGCATGTCGGGCAGCGCGATCGTCGACGACCAGGGCCACGTGCTGGGCGTGCTGACGCAAGTGACCGAAGGGGTGGCAACGGCCTGGGGGGCCGCGACGGCGGCCGTGCGACGTCTGCAAGACCTACGCGGCGCCGACGATCTGCTGACGCGCTGCCAGGCTCTGTTGGTTCGACTGTACGCGCGGCCCGAGCCACTTCTGCAGCAGCGACAAGACCTGGGCTGGCCGATCGAAGCGACCGACCAGACCGCGGCAGCGACCGCGACAAGCACACTCTCTGTCGAGCAAGTGGCCAGCCAGCTTGTGCAGCGAGCGCTGTTGGAAGGCGGACCGGGCCTTTTGGCATTGCTGCGCGAAGTGCAGCGCGACTTCCCATCGCAGCGCGAAGCGTCCGAGCTTGCAGCCGCCGTCGAAACACGCCTGCAGCTTCCCGCCCGCCGGCCGTCTCCGACGCGGCGCGAGATCGTGGACGAGACGCTGAGCGAGCTGATCAGCTCAAAAAATTATGGCGTCGCCTTGCTGTCACCGCTGGGCTTTGGCGCAAGGCAGCTTGCGCACGAGACCCTGCGTCGCTTGGATCGTTCTGACAAGGCGCTGCTGCCCGTCCGCTTGGTGCCCGAGCGCGGCACGACGACGGATGATCACCTGTACAGCGCGCTCTTGCGCGATCTGCGCAGCGGCCTGGAAGAACAGCTGGGTACGCCGCTGGCTGCGCACTGGCGCGAACCGCTAGACCGTCGCAGCGAAGGCGAAGCGCGTCAGCGTTTCAGCGCGGCCATCGAAGATCTTTTGCGCCCCAATGGCCCGGTGGCGCGCGATGGGCGAAAGCTGGTGCTGGCGATCGAAGGGCTGGCGCGCGTGCAGACCGAACAGCTTCGCGCGTGGAGCCTGCTGCTCGCTCGCTTCGCACAAAAGGGTCTGCGCTTGCTGGTGTGGGGTGGCAAAGAGCTGTCCGATATGCGTTCGCTGGCCAGCGAAGGATCCTCGGCGTTTCACGTGCTGCGCGGCATCGAGCTAGGTCCGCTTTCCGAAAGCGAAGTGGTCGATTTGGCCGCCGCGCATTCGGTAAGTCGCGACGCGGCGCTGGTTCTGCACCGCGAAAGTGGCGGGCATCCCGCGCTGATCGAGCAGCTATTGACCAGCGCGATCGACGACGTGCGAGTGGCCGATCCCGCGACGCTGCGCGAGCTGATGCTGACCAGCGATCACATGTTCACGCTGCGATCGATCGCCGAACGCGAAGAGCCGATTCGCGATCGCCTGCGCGAACGAGCCCGCGATGGCGGTCCCGGCCTGAAGCCCAAGCCGTCGCTGGATGCGCGTCTGTACTGGCTGGGCATCCTGCGCAAAGTGAAGGCTCGCTTCGAGTGGCTTTCGCCCGTCATGCAGTCCTTCGCGGAAGAGTGGCTGTGATGCGCGTGCTTCCGCGTCGTGGCGATGGGCCCCAACAACTGCAGGGGCTCCGTCGAGCCAGCGCATTTTTCGGTCTGCTTTCGCTGCTGTGGACAGTGACCGGCTGCGGTCGCGATGAAGGCCCGCAGCTTCGCGAGTGGCGCTTGACGGCGACCGATTCCTATCACGTGGAGGGACACGTCAGCGCCATCGCCGAAGCACCCGGGGGCGAGATCTGGTTTGCCACGCTGCGCGGCGGCGCCAGCCGGTACGGCAACGGACTGTGGCGCAACCTGGGCAAAAGCGACGGCATCCCCGACGACGGCTTGCATGCGGTGTTGCCGGCTCGCGATGGGTCGGTGTGGTTTGCATCCAGCCGCGGCCTTTTGCACTGGGTACGCGATGAACAGGGCGAGCACGCGACCAGCTTCACCAGCACCGATGTGGCTCTGCTGCCCAGCGACGATGTCCGCACCGTGTATCAGCGGCCAAGCGGGGACGAAACGCTGTGGTTTGGCACCAGCACCCGGGGCCTGGCCAGCTATCACCCGCGCGATGGCTGGCGCGGTTACGTCCTGGATCCGCAAGGCCGCCGCGGACCGCGCAGCGGTGTCATCAAGACCATCCAAGAAGGCAGCGAAGGCAGCCTCTGGATCGGAACCAGCGACGGCATCGCGGTCTTGCGGGGCGGCGCGAAATCGGGTGACCAGGCAGCCACCGGCGAATGGAGCGAGCTTCGCCACGACGGTGACACGCTGCGCCCGGATCGCTTGCTGGGCAACGACATCCGCCAGATCCGCCGCAGCCCACACGACGGCAGCATCTGGGTCGCCACCGGCTATGGCCTAAGCCGCTACGACAGCCAAAGTCGATCGTTTCGATCGCTGCCGCCGATCGGCATCGTCAACGCGCTGCTGCCGGAATTCGATGCGGTGCACAAGTCGACGCGAATCTGGCTGGGTGCGCTGTCGGCCAATGCACTGGCCTTCGATCCCGACAGCGGAGCCTGGCAGCACCACACACCGGGTCGAGAGTTCACCGATCTGCAGGTGAACGCGATCCTGCGCGACCGCGATGGGACGCTGTGGTTCGGCACCAATCAGGGTCTGTGGGCGCTGTCGAATGCTCCGGCGCGCGACGATGAAGCGACGGATGCGAAGCAAACGGGCGACGGCGACGATCCCCCTTCGGCAACCCCGACACAGGCTGTGCCGACCGCGCCGACCACACCCTCTGCGCCGGTCGCGCCGGCTCCAAGCGCGGCGCCGCGTCCGACCGAAGGACTGCGGCAATCGGGTCGCAGCTGGCGACGCATCGACAGCGATGGAGTCCGCCCCGTGGTGATGAGCCTTCTGCGCACGCGCAGCGGCGATCTGTGGGTCGGCACCGGCGCCGGCATCTTTTCATGCAGCGGTTCGTGCGAGCGCTGGGGCAACCCGTCCAATGTGCAGACGCTGCGGCGCTCGGCGATCTATTCACTGCTGGAAGCCAGCGACGGCACGATCTGGATTGGCAGCGAAGCCGGGGCCTATTCCTACGACCCGCGGAAAAGCCAGCTGGTCGCGCACAACGCGACGCTGAAGCTGCCCAGGCGCAGCGCGGTGTACGACGTGGCACAGGACGGCACCGGCACGCTGTGGTTCGCAACCGAGCTGGGCGTCCCCACGCTGCACCCCAAGACTGGCGAAAAGCGAACCGTCGCGGATGCCAGCATCCATCGTGGCGCCGTGCGGCGCATCCTGTGGGACGGTCGCAGCGATCTGTACCTGACCTCGCCCGAGCGAATCGTGCGAGTCCGCCGCGGCGCGCGCACCTATCAGCAAGATCTGACCCCGGCCAGCCAGCTGAGCAGCGTGCGCAGTGTGGCCCTGGGCCCCGACGGTACGCTGTGGTTCGGGGCCGGCAACGGCCTGGCCCGCTATGAGCCGCGCAGCGATCAGTTCACGACGTACTTCGCGCTGAGCTCGATCTCAAGCCTGGCCGTGGAAGAAGGCACCACGTGGCTGGGCATGCCGGATGGATTGCTGCGCTATCAGCACGGGGCGGCAAGTTGCCAGGCTGGATCGCAGGCCCCCGAAACCGGCCGAGATTCGTGTCAGCGCATCACCTTGGCGGACGCACCCAGCGGGCAGCGAGCCATCACCGCACTGCTGGCAACCGGCAAGGAATCGCTGTGGCTGGGCACAAGCGGGGGCATCCGCCGACTGCGACGCGATGCGACGGGTGCCGCCGGTGATG
>JAYRFD010001260.1:0-12977 GCA_041908565.1 Polyangia bacterium
AGGCCCTGAGCGTGCTGCAGTCCTTGGTGCAAGGCGACCCGGCACCGCCCCCGGCCTTGCGTCGCGACGCTCGCTTCCGAATCGCGCAAGAGCTGTTTGTGCTGGAACGCTATGCCGATGCCCGCGGCGAGATGGAAGCGCTGATCCGCGACTCAAGCGGTACGCCAACTGCCGAATACAACCCCAGCGCGGCCCAGCTTGCCAACGAACAGGATCTGCGCATGGCCGCAGGCAGCGAGGAGCTGGCGCGTTATCACCACTACCTGGGTCGCATCCTGGAAGCGCTGACCGAAGATGCCGCAGCCCAGCGCGCCTACCGTCGTGCCATCGATCTGTTGCCCAGCTTTGTGCCGTCTGTCATTGCGCTGGCCCGCCATGCCCTGCGTCACGGCGACCGCGCGCAAGCCGAGCTTCTTTTGCGCGATGCGCAGGCACAGCTTGGTGTGCTTAGCGCTCGGCCCGATGCCGAGGCCCGCGAGGAGAGCCTGCGGCTGCGCCGAGCGATCAGTCGCCTGCTGACGCCGATCGATCCAGCGCAAGCCATTGAGTCGTACCGGCAGTCCATCGCGCAGGCGACGGCCAGCGTGCAAGGTGAGTCGCTGTTTTCGCACTCCCTTCTGGACGACGGCGATGAGCCGCGTGCGGCGTGGGAAACGCTGGACGATCGCGTGGCCTTGGCCGATCTGCTTCTGCGACATCAGCGCGAACCGCAGGCCGCCCTGCTGGAAATCAAGCGTGTCTTGCGGCGCGATCTGCGCAACATCGCCGCCTTCCCGGTGCTGATCGATGCCTACGAACAGCTGAGCCTGCAGGCTCGCGCCGATCGTGTGCGGACGGTGGTCAGCTTGCTGGGGTACGGCAGCAACGGCGGCAGCGAACGCAAGCCACCGCCCCGCGTCTTGGCCATCCGGCAAGCGATCACCGACGACCAGCGTCGACGCTATCTGTGGTCAACGCGCCTGCTTTCGACGCCTCACATCGAGATCTTGTCGGTGCTCTGCGAAAGCCCGCTGATTTCGCGCCTGTTCCCGGGCCCTTGGCCGCTGGCCTTTGATGGAGAGCACGAGCCGCAGCCCGCCAGCCGCCTGTGGGATGCCGCCTTCAAGATGGCGATCGCCGATGCCCAGCGCCTGTTTGGTCTGGAAGTCGACGTCTACTTCGTGGCGGGACTGCCAAGCTATGCGCTGGCGCTTGAAGCGCCCGAGCCCGGGGCGCGCCCGATCGTCGTTCTGGATACCGCGGTGCTGCAGTGCCCCGACGGAGAACGACGCTTCTTGCTGGGCCGAGCTCTGGAGTCGCTGCGATCGCAGTACGCCTTCTTGCTGCGGCTTTCGGTCAACGAACAGCAGCAGTGGCTGCGCTTGATGACGGGACTTATCGCAGCGCCAAGCCAGCGCGATGCCGGCACGGCCGAGCTTCTGCTACAGCTACCGGAACCGACGCAGCTTCGCTTGGCACAGGCGCAAGAAGCGGCCGCGGCGCTTTCCGCGGCATCGCCGGGGGCAGCGGGTGCCTCGCCGGCGGCGATCTCGGTGCTCAAAGATCCGCAGTCCTTCCTGGCCGTGCTGCCGCAGCTTGCCGATCGCGCGGGTCTGGTGTTCTGCGATGACCTGAACTCTGCGACGCGGGTGCTGACGCGCTTGTATGGCCTAAGCCAGCTCACCGTCGACGAAGCGGGCGTGGCGCGCAGTCCACAGGGCCCAGACCTGCCGGGACGCGAAAAGATCGAGGCAGGTCTTTTGCTTGGGCAAGTGCCGGGAGGAGCCGATCTCGCACGGTACTACTTGTCCGACAAGTACCACGAGCTTCTGTCCGCGATCCGCGACACATCGCGCTTGTAATCACGGCAAACAAAAGGCTATTCTTCCTCCTGGCAGTCGGTGTTGTCCTCCGACGCCCAAGGCAGAGGGACCTGGCAAGGCATGGGCTCTAAGTTCCGCTCAGAAGTGAACAGTCGCGATGGGGTTTGCACCCTGAAGATCGCGGGTGTGATCGATGAGGACAATGAGCTTGTGCCCCTGGAAAGCCAGCTTGGCAGCGGTGCGATGGTGCTCGATCTCGGCGAGATCGAGCGCATCAATTCCTGCGGCGTGCGCGACTGGGTGAACTGGCTGGGGCGCATCGAAAAGAACGGCGCTCGCCTGGTATTCGTGAACTGTTCACCGGCGATCGTTTCGCAGATCAACTTGGTCAACAACTTCACGGCCAACGGCATCGTGAAGAGCTTCTTCGCGCCGTACTTCTGCCCGCGCTGCAAGAAGGAAAAGCTGCTGCGCCTGGAAGCGCGCGACCTGGCCAAGAGCGCACCGATCAGCAAGGCCCCCACCTGTCGATGCGATGAGTGCGACGGCGTCATGGACTTCGACGAGATGGAGGAGTCCTATTTCGCCTTCCTCAACAATTCCAAGAAGATCTACGGCGATCCCAGCTTTGAAAACACGCTGCGCGAGATCGCCGCTGCTGGGGATGCCGGGCGGCAGATGAAGCCGCGCGTGACGGGCGGCAGCATTCCGCCTGTCTCGACAGCGCCCAGCGGGACGCCGGCCGGGCAAGCCGCTTCGTCGGTGTCTCCGGTCCACCGAACGCCGACGCAGAAGACGCCGCCCGGGGCCAATGGCAGCGCGAACACCGGTCAGCCGGCCAGTCAGTTCCAAGGTAGCGCGGTGACCACGCCGCCTAAGGCCAGCCCCGGACCGGGCAAGCTGTCGGCCAACGGAGCCGCGGCAAGCTCGCAGCCCAAGCTGGCACCTGTGCGACCGGATGGCCCCGTCAGTACGCCGCCGGTTAGCGGGGCTGCGGCGATGACGCCACCACCGGCCTTGGCTGCTTCCAACGCCGCGCTGAAGCCGGTGTCGAAGCCGATCCTGCCGTGGGTGTTGCTGGGCGTGTTCTTGTTGGCGGCAGCCGGCTTGTTGGCCTTTGCGCTGCTGCGTTAGCGCGCGCTAGCCCGATCGGCACGCGGACCCACCGCGTCGTGTGCCAACCTGGCTCCCTTGGCAGTTGCTGCGCCTTCGCGGATCACGACCAAAGGCGCGATCGGCCCGCAAGATGACGTCTTTGCGCGAAGTGGTCGCGCTGCTTCAGGCCGTCGGCTTCTGCGCGATCAGGACGCAGTGAATGGTCGTGGTATCGCGCGGATGGATCGCCGTGATCGTGAAGCCTGCTTCGGTGACCATGTGCTGATACAGCGACAGCGGCTTGTACACGTTCAGACCAAAGTCGTCGTAGGGCAGATAGCTGTGCTCCCACGAGATCGCCAGGTCGGGATTCTGATCGGAAAGCGGCTCGCAGATGACCAAGCGACCGCCGGGCTCTAGCGATCGGAAGGCCTTGCGCAACAGCGCGCGACACAGCTCTGGCGGCCAGTCGGCGAGCACGCGCGAGAACATCACCATGTCGTAGCCCTGCGGCAGATCGTCGAAGCGGAAATCGCCCGGGATGCCCAGCACGCGATCGCTGGCCCCCAAGCGGGCGGCCGTTTCGCGCAGCATGTCGATCGGCGTTGGCAGGTTGAACACCGTGATGTTGATCTGCGGAAAGTCGCGCCATAGCTCCATGGCCATGGTGCCGTCGCCCCCGCCCACATCCAGTAGCTGACGCACCTTGGAAAAGTCGACGTGCCGTCGCAGCACCGTCAGTGTCACCAGCGCGGTGTTGCGCATCCATTCGTGCAAAAGCGCGATATCAGCCGGCGCCGTCGGTGGATAACGCACCGCATACTCGACGGGAACACCGCGCAGTGTCGGGTACAGCGCATGTCCCATCGACGCCCGGTAGTAACGCAAGAACTCGCGATAGAAGTAGCTGGCGTGGTTGCCCGCCGAAAACATGCGCGCCACCGCAGGACCCAGACGAAAGCGGCGAGTGTGTGCATCGCGTTCGCCATCGTCTGACGCGGGAGCATCGGCGACCAAAAGGCCCGTCAGCGTCAGCGCGTGCAGCCACTTGCGGCCGCGATGTCGATCCAGGTGCAGCCAGGTGATGATCTCTTCACTGGTGCGCGGCCCCGACTGCAGAAGCGACGGCAGATCAAAGTCGACCAGCGACGCAAACAGGACATAGCGAGCCCCACCGGCCAGGATTTGGTAGAAGGTGTCTTCTACATCGCCGGGGGACAACGCCACGCCGCTGGGATCGACCACCGCGTTGCCAACCACAACGCTGCCCGCAGGATGATGGGCGTGGGCCGCGTCATGCGAGTGATCGTGCGCATGTCCATGTCCGTGCGCATGTCCATGGTCATGGCCGTGACCGGCTTGCGCAGTCGCGGCAGGCGCTACCGGATCGGACGAAGCCTCTGGCAGCGACGGAGTCTCAACAAGGGAAGAAGAGGGCTGGATCGGGTCTGAAGACACCGGGGTATTTTATCGCAAGACTCTGCCCAATGGACAAAAGCCCGCAGTTCGCGATTGAACGCTCGACGACGCATGCACCTGTTCCGACCGGGGGTGCGGCGGCGCCCGTATCCGTTCCGCTTGGCCCTCTACCGATCGATGGACTGCTGCCTGACATCCAAGCGGCGCTGGCGGCGCAGAGCGCTCGTCCGGCCCTGGTCCTGGAAGCGCCGCCAGGTGCGGGCAAGACGACGCGCGTTCCTTGGCTGCTGCTTGAACAGGTCATCGGCGAATCGGGCGATGTCGTGGTTCTGGAGCCGCGGCGGCTGGCGGCTCATGTCTCGGCCGCGCGCGTCGCGGAAGAGCACGGCGAGGCCCTGGGCGAACGAGTGGGCGTGCAGATGCGCTTTGCGAACCTGGTCGGTCCGCGGACTCGTCTGCGCTATGTCACCGAAGGCGTACTGCTGCGTCAGCTGCAAGCCGATCCGCAGCTGCAAGGGGTCCGCGCCGTCGTGCTGGATGAACTGCACGAACGTCACTTGGCAACCGATCTGGCCTTGGCGCTGGTGCGTCGACTGCAGCTTGGCCCGCGGCCGGATCTGATCGTCGTCGCGATGTCGGCGACGCTGCATGGGGAACGGGTGGCCGAATTCTTGGGCGGTTGCCCGCTTCTGCGGGCTGAGGGCCGCGCGTTTCCCGTCGAGATCAGCTATCTGCCGGGCGAAGCCGAAGATCCGCTGTGGCTGAAAGTGCGGGCCGCCTTGCGTGGCGTTCTGGCCAAAGAGGCCGCGGGCGACGGCGATGGTGGAGACGTGCTGGTCTTTCTGCCGGGCGCCGCCGAGATTCGTCGCTGTCAGGAGGAGCTTTCGCAGCTGGCCAAGGAACGCGACCTGGACGTGCTGCCGCTTCATGGCGATCTGCCCTTCGAAGATCAGCGGCGCGCGGTGGCTCCTCGCGGTCGGCAAGGCGCGTCTTCCCGTCGGCGAAAGGTCATCTTGGCGACCAACGTGGCCGAGACCTCACTGACCATCGACGGAGTGACGGTGGTCATCGACAGCGGGCTGGCTCGCGTGGCGGGACACAATCCGTGGTCGGGCTTGCCGACGCTGCGGCTGCAGCCGATCTGCCGCGCGCAGGCCACGCAGCGCGCCGGTCGTGCCGGTCGTACCGCTCCCGGCCGCTGTCTGCGCTTGTACAGCCGCGTCGACCACGACAACCGACCCGAGTTTGAAGTGCCCGAGATCCGGCGCATCGATCTGGCCGAGCTGCTGCTGACCCTGCTTTCCACCGACGCAGGCGATCGCAGTGGACAAGGGCTGCGACCCGATGCGCTGCCCTTTTTAGACCCGCCACCGCCAGCTGCGATCGAGCATGCATACAAGCTGTTGCGTCGACTGGGGGCCGTATCGGACCGCGATCAGCTGACGCCGCTTGGTCGGCAGATGATCGATCTGCCCCTGCATCCGCGACTGGCCCGCCTGGTCTTGGCCGCCGCTGAGCGAGGTCTGGCGTCGGAAGGTGCGACGCTGGCCGCGCTGTTGTCGGAACGCGATCTTCGCCTGTCGCGATCCAGTCTGTCGTCGCGTGGAGCAGGTCCCGATCCAGGCCCTGGGCGCGCGGATACCATAGGTCCCTCGGACCTTTTGCACTTGCTGGATCTGCAGCAGGCGGCCGAAGCCCAGCGCTTCGATCGCGGGGCGCTGTCGCGGATCGGACGCCAGGGCATTGATGCCGATGTGGCGCTGCGGGTGGATCGGGTTCGTCGACAGATCCTGCAGGCCGTGCCGCGATCGGCAGTTGGGGCAGGCCGCAAGTCGAACAAGCCCAGCGATCCGCAACAACAAGAACGGGCACTGCTGCAGGCCGTGCTTTGCGCATATCCCGATCGCGTTGCGCGCCGTCGCGGTCGGCCCGGTCCCATCGCCAGCGACGAGACGATCGAGCTAGCCCTGGCCGCCGGCGGAGCCGCAGTGCTATCGCCAAGCAGCATCGTCCGCAGCGAAGATCTGCTGGTCATCGTCGATGTCGAAGATCGCAGCGGTGGGCTAGCGCAGCGATCGTCGATGTCATCGTCGGCAGCGGGTCCGGGCAACGTCGTTGCGGGGGGCAAGACGGTGGTGCGCTTGGCCAGCGCCGTCGCAGCAGACTGGCTGATCGATCTGCCCGGCGCCGCCCTGAGCGAGACGGAAGACGCGCAGTGGAATGCCTCCGCGCAGCGGGTCGATGTGGTTCGCAAGCTGCTGTACGAACAGCTGGTTCTGGATGAAGAGCGTCGTCCCGCCCGCGGTCAAGGCGAAGCAGAGATCGCGATCTTGGCGCAGCAGGTCCTGGCTGCTAACTGTGCACCGTTTTCCGACGGAGAAGCACTGCCTGATTTTGTGGCGAAGCTCGCGACGATGCAGGCCCAAGCTCCCGAGCTGGGCATCGCGCCCCCTTCGAACAGTCAGATCGCCGATGCCGTGCGGCAGCTTTGCCAAGGGCACAACAGCTTTGCAGGGCTGCGCTCGCTTTCGCTGATCGACGGCTTGCTGCAGGCGATCGAGCACGCGCGCCGGCTGGGGCCGGATGGATCCGCGACGGAAAATCGTCCGCTGCGCGCCGACTTGGCCCGCTTGGCCCCTGATTCGATGGTGCTGCCCGGCGGTCGCCGCCTGCGCATTCACTACGAACCAGATCGTCCGCCCTGGGTTGCATCGCGGCTGCAGGACTTCTTCGGCCTGCGCGACGGGCCGCGCATCTTTGCGGGGCGCGTGCCCTTGGTGCTGCATCTTCTGGCGCCGAACCAGCGCCCAGTGCAAGTCACCACCGATCTCGCGGGCTTTTGGCAACGCCACTATCCAGCTCTTCGTCGAGAGCTAGGCCGTCGTTACCCCCGCCATGCCTGGCCAGAAGATCCGCTGTCGCCGCTTGATTAGCGCGATGGGCGACGCGCAGCGAGCGCGTCGTAGCAACCCCCGTCTTGTGAAGGAGATCAGGCGAGGGCGGCGTTAGACGCCGATGTACAGACGGTTGCCGAAGTTCGGCTCGAGGTTGGCTTCGAAGATCTTCTGGGCCGCGCTGTCGATGTCGTAGGCCACGCGGCGGAATTCGAAGACGCGGCTCTGGTCGTCATAGATGCAGTAGCTGGCGCGGTTGTCATAGTCGCGCGGCTGCCCGACGGAGCCGACCGAGATGATGTACTTGTAGCCGGGGCGAATCTCGAACTTCTGCGCCACCACTTCGTGCACTTCGTGGCGCGACAGCGCGAACGCTTTGCACAGGTGCGAGTGTCCGACGAAGGTCACGTCCGAAAGCTGATCCCAAAATGGCAAGCAGCGCGCGGCTTGCTCCGTCGAGAAGATGTACTCGAACTCTTCCAGGTTGATCGGCGAACCGTGACAGAAGCAGACGTGGCCTTCGCGACGCTCGTACGGCAGGCTCTTGAGCCAGACCATGTTTTCTTGCGTCAGGATCGAGGCGTGGTAGTCCAGCGCCTGACGGGCCGCGTCGTAGTAGTAGGAATAATCCATGCGTCCTGCCACGGCCGCATCGTGGTTGCCGAGGATGCAGAACGCGGCGTGCTTGCGCACCAGATCGCAGCAGCCATTGGGGTCTGCCCCATAGCCGACTGTGTCACCGAGGCACACGAGCTTGTCCACGCGCGCCATGGCGAAGCAGTCCATGACCGCTTCAAGAGCTTCCAAGTTAGCGTGGGTGTCAGAGAAGAGACCGATCCGCATGCCAGGCACCTAGTTTACTGCGGAAATCAGGCGGGCGGCAATCGACTCGGCGATGGATCTGCTTTTTCGTCGCCCACCGGATCTCCTGAGCTTCCCCACATAGGCTTGGATGCCGCAGACGCCGGCTCTAGGCCAGGACGCGCATAGACCCGAAGCGTGCGAACGACGCGGCTTACCTGCGTCGCACTTTCAATCACGGCGACCAACCAGGCATCCATGTCGCGCAGCGTCTGCGAAAGCGAACGTTCCACCGGGCGATCGCCTGGGCTTGAGCGGGGATCAGCACTGGCTTGAGCGATTGCATCGAAGGCGCCAGATAGGCGCGGTGGCACGGTCTGCAGCACCGTCATCGGAGCACGCAGCGAAAAAGCCACGTCCGCTGCGATGCGTCCGACGGTGGCTAGCTTCTCGTTGCGCAGGATCTCGCTACGCGTCGATTCCAAGCGGGCAAGCAAGGCGGCTAGATCGGCGTTCCTTCGTTCCAGCTCGGCGGTGCGCCGGGCGACTTCGGATTCCAGCTGCAGGTTCAGTTCCGTGCTGGATCGCAGGCGATCGACCAGTGATCCGCGCAGGTCTTCATAGATCCCGGCAAGCTGCTGCACCGGCGCGATCGCGGCGAGGTTCTGCGGGATGGGTCGATGCCACTGCCCTTGAATGAGCTGTGTCGTCGACCGTACCAACGATCGCAGAGGACGCACCCAGGTCACGATCATGGCCAATACGACGCTGGCAAATGTCAGGCTGGCCGCCAACGCCAGCGGAAGAATCGGTACCGCGGATCCCAGCGCGATCGATGCTCCTTGCGAGGCCGACATGGCTTCTGCTGCGTCGCCCGCGGCCGTTCGGCCCAGCAGCCACAGTCCGCCGCCGACCAAGATCACGGCGGCCCAGGCTGCGATCAAGGCCAGCACTCCCGCGATGCTGGCCGCTGTCGGCAACGAGATCAGCGAAAGCTGCTCACTGGTCTCGTCATCCGCTGGGTCCATGGCATCGGCAGGGTCTGCCATGCTTGGGCGCGCTTCCCCATCCGTATCAGTCGCGCGATCAGGTCTGGGCTGGCGGCTCATCGGTTATGCCATCCGCAGCCCTGTCGGCCCCTGCCCATGCGCAGGTAATGGCGTCGCAAGCGCTTTCGGTTTATAAGATTTTCTCATGGAGATAGAGAACGTGGCACCAATCATCCATACCCTAGAGAGACAGTCACGTAGGAATCGTCGCTTGGCCGGGCTGGCTGGGGGCTTGCTCGCGGGCGTCCTGCTGTTGTCGGGGCCGACCCCGGCGCAGGCGCAGTCGTGCATGTCGAACTTCGCCAGTGCGTTTACTCGGCTGCGCGCGCTGGAGCCCAAAGCCACCGCGCAGGCGGTCGCCGATGCCGAAGTGATGGGCTTGTTCGGCCCGCGCCCGCAGGCCTGCGAAGAGAGCGCCTACCGCGTCTTCATGGACACCTTTGAAGCCTTCGCCAAGGAGGCCATGCGCACCACGAACCCTGCGTCGCGCGACAAGCTTCTTCGCTTGGCCATCGCGGCGGCCCGCCAGGCGCCGATGAAGGTTCCGGCCACCGATCTCGAGTCCTCGGCGCGCAAATATCGACAGGTGAAGTCGAACTTGAGCGCCACCGCAGACGATGTGGGCTTCAACAAGACGCCCCTTCTGCAGCAGCTATTGGATGTGCTGATGTCGCTGGGAGCCCCGACCGCCGCCGTCACCACCGTCACGGCCCCGGGTCCCGATCCCAGCACGACCCCCAGCCCCACGCCGGCTCCGTCAGGAACCGGGAACGGAGGCGTCCAGCAGATCCGCGTCCCAAACCAGCCGCTGCCGCCATGGGCCGTCATCAAGGTCTATGAGATGCGCGATCTGATCCGCGCCCAGGACCTGCCCGGCATCCAGATCCGTCTGCAAGAAGTCATCAACTGGATGGAAGCCAGCACGCGCGATCAGCAGTAGCCCCAGCGTCTCGATCGCCGTTCGCCGTTCGCCGTTCGCCGTTCTGCTCCTACCCGGTCTTTCCGCCGCATGCGGTCCCGCCCCCGAGCCTGATCATCCGCCCTCTATCACAGCCTGTCCTCGTCCTGTGGTCGGGGTATAGTCCGCCGCATGAGCACGCAACCCGTTTCTGATGCAACGTCGTCCGCCGTCGGAGTCGATGCGGTGGTCTTGGCCGCTGGCCTGGGTACGCGCATGCGATCGGGGCGCATCAAGGTGCTGCATCCCGTCTGTGGCAAGCCCATGCTGGAACACACGCTGCAGCTTCTGCCGGCGCTGGGCGTGCGCAACACCGTCCTGGTGCTGGGGCATCAGGCGCAAGCGGTCAAAGACATGGTGCAAGGGCGTCGCCTGAACCTGCCCGGTCTGCGCTTTGCGCTGCAGGCGGAACAGCGCGGCACGGCCGATGCCGTTCGCTGCGCCCTGCCCGAGCTTCCCGACGAAGCCACAGGTCCAAGCCGTGTGCTGATCTTGTACGGCGATACGCCGCTTCTGACGCTTGAACGGCTGCAGCTTTTGTTGGCGGCGGCCACCGACTGCGGCCTGGCTTTGCTGTCGACCCGCGTTGCCGATCCGGCGGGCTACGGTCGCATCGTCCGCGGAGCCGACGGCATGCCGCAGGCCATCGTCGAAGATCGCGACTGCACGCCCGAGCAGCGCCGCATTCACGAGATCAACGCCGGCATGTACGTCGTCGATGGCGCCTTCTTGCGTCGGGCTCTGTCGCGCGTGCAGGCCAACAACGCCCAGCGCGAGCTGTATCTGACGGATCTTCTGGCCCAGGCGGTGGCCGAAGGAATTGGCGTCGCCGTCATCGATGCTCCCAGCGAAGAGGTCACGGGCGTCAACGATCGCGCCGACCTGGCCCTGGCCGAAGCCGTGCTGCGTCGCCGCATCAACCTGGGTCACATGCGCCGCGGCGTCACCCTGCACGACCCGGCCAGCACCTATATCGAAGCCGACGTCCAGATCGGCGCCGATACCGAACTGCATCCCGGCGTCGTCCTGCGCGGAGCCTGCCGCATCGGCAGCGGCTGCCTGATCGACGTCGGCTGCGTGCTGACCAATGTCCACGTGGCCGACGGCGCGCACCTGAAGCCCTATACCGTGGCGACCGACAGTCAGCTGGGGGAACGGGTGCAGATCGGCCCGTTTTCCCACCTGCGACCGGACAGCGTGGTCGAAAATGGCGCCCACATCGGCAACTTTGTCGAGCTGAAAAAGACGCGCATCGGCCCCGGCAGCAAGGCCAACCACCTGGCGTATCTGGGCGATGCCGACATCGGCGCCGGCGTCAACGTCGGCTGCGGCACCATCACCTGCAACTACGACGGCGTGTCCAAGCACCAGACCGTGGTCGAAGACGAGGTCTTTATCGGCTCGGATACGCAGCTGGTGGCCCCGGTGCGAATCGGGCGGGGATCGATCATCGCGGCGGGCACCACCGTCACCCGCGACGTGCCCCCCGGAGCCCTGACCCTCAGCCGCGTGCCGCAGGTCGACAAGCCGGACTATGCCGAAGCCCTGCGCACCCGCCTGCGGCGCAGCAAGTCTCCTCGGTAACGGACCGCTACCGGATCGCCACCAGACCGCTACCGGATCGCCGAACGGCCGATCGAGTCCGCTGCAGGCGCCCTTCCTTCAGTGGACGCCGGCTTATTTTTCAGGCTTGGGGGTGCTGCCGGAAGGCGAGGGGGCGGGCTTGGGAGCGGTGGGCGGGATGCTTTTGCGGGGGTTTTTGCGCGACTGCAGGGCGGGGGCGTGGCGTTCGAAGTCGTCGCCCCACAGGTAATAGGCGGCCTTGCGCAGCTCGCCATGTCGCTGCCAAAGAAGAGTCGCCAGCCGATCGCGCGCCATGACATCGGCCTGACCGCTGCGCGCCGTGCTGGTCCGCGTTCCCGCCGGCTTGAGCCGCGTCAGAAGCTCGGTCCCCAGCTGAGCCGCCTGATCCAAGTGCGCCCCCGTCACCAAGCGCTGCGCCGTCATCGCATCCGGATGCTTGCGATACAGCGCGGCCAGCTCGATCAGGTCGCTGGCGACATCGATCGGCCCCCGCCCGCGGCGGATCTTTTCGACCGAGGCGGCCGGCAGCGTCCCCGACAGCGCCAGCGCCCCGGCCGTGCTCAGCAGAAGCGAGCGCAGCGTGGCGGCATCGGCAAGCTGCGTGCGTAGCTCGCCAAGCTGCGTCGGACGGTCGACCACCTGCGTCGCGGCGAAGGTCACGGCCTGCGCCAGAAGCGGCAGGTCCAAGAGGTCGGCCCAGGGATGCAGCGGTAGCGCCTTTTTCAGCGAAGGCAGGCTGGGCTCTAGCGACTTGAGACCGGTCTGGATGTTCTGCAGCGCCAGCACCGGGTCCAGGTTGTACGGCAGGATCGCGGTGCGCCCCAGCGCTTCGGCCTGCGGCAGAAAGAACAGGAAGGCTTCCTGCGCGGTCTTGACGCGGCTGGCGGTCGGGCGCAGCGCGGCTTCGGCCACCGGCGGGCGCGGTCGCTTGGCCGGTCGCTTATCAGCGCGAGCCCGCACAGCGGTCGCGGTCCCTTTCTTGGCCGTCGTCGGTCGCTTTTTGGCCGTCGTCGAGCCCTTTTTGGCCGGCTTCTTGGGGGCGGTTTTCTTGCGCGTGCGGTCAGCCATCGGGGCGGTCTCCTGTCTGCGCGTGCGGTTTTGCGGTGGGGTGGCTGCCGAGCCGGTCATCGACGTCAGCGACCGGCTGCGGCATGCCTTGCGGGGCGTCATCTTGCCTGAAGCGCGGCGTCTTGGTGTCCCCCTGCAGGGAACTATTCGCAAAAGGAGGCATCGCCGACCCTCCCGCGAGCCAAATTTATGCAAGAGGAGGGGCTCGAGACCCCCCCGCGAGCCAAATTTATGCAAGAGGAGGGGTTCGAGACCCTCCCGCGAGCCAAATTTATGCAAGAGGAGGGGTTCGAGACCCTCCCGCGAG
>JAYRFD010001261.1:0-5445 GCA_041908565.1 Polyangia bacterium
AATTTCGTGCAAGAAGCACATCGTGGCGATGGGATAGGGCTGGCTGGGATCGCCGATGAACAGCGCCGTGTCGTGACCGTGCGGCGTGTCGTACAGGAAGATCTGCCTCGGCGGATGTTCGCCATCGTTGCCCAGGTACTGCCCCCAGATCTTGTGTGCGGCGCGTCGCTTCGGTGGCTTGTCGGTCTGCTGCTTGCGCACAAACTCCAGACCGGAAAGCAGGGCAAGCTCCTCGGGCGATAGCAGGGTCAGGGCCTGTTCCAGCGCGTAAACCTCCAGCGGATCCCAGGGGCGATCGTCTTGCCGGACGGGGCCGGTGCCAAAGCGCGTGGGGAACAGCTCGAACGGAAGCTGCACGCCACTGGGCAGCAGGCTCTTTCGCGGGCTGCCCATCTGGATGTGGATGCGACCGTCGATCTCTTGGATGGCGCTGACCGGCGTGTAGCCGTCTGCTTCGGTGGCGACCAGCAAGTCGACCTCAAGCCCTTTGAGCTTGGGATTCAGGATGTAACTGGCCGCAAACAGGATCGGCAGCGGCAGCCAGTCGATGGTCGGCGGAGAGCTCTCGTCGCGTGGATAGACGCTTTGCACGTTGCCACCGGGCACGGCGATGGTCAGCCGCTTGAGCTTTTCGCTTCGCACCATGGCATCCAGATAGACCACCATGGCGCTGCGATCGGTCTCGACCAGCGGCGGCGTGTCCAGATAGAAGCCCGAATAGTACGGACGCAGGCCACCGCAGCCGAGCAGCACCGCACACAACCCAAGCAGGGCCACGCGCGGTGCGTGCCGCCCGCTGCGATCTGTTGAGCCTGCCTTTGCCTGCCAATCTCGTCGCATGTTCTCCCTCGCAAAGCACAAGGGCTGCTGCATATCACAGGCGCAGGGCGGACGGGCTGGCCGCCGGCTTGGCAGGCGCTTGTGCGCACACGGATGTGGGCAGCTGTTTACAGGTCGGCGGGCGTTGCGATACAACGCGCCTTATGCGAACTGTCGCGCGCTTTTTCGTCGCTGCGCTTGCCTTGGCCAGCGTCATCGGGCCCGGGCTTGCGGGCTGTTCGGTCGTCGATGTGCAAGCGGATCGTGGCAGCGTCGATCTGCGCGGCAAGTGGGCGCTTCTGCCGGTGCTGGACTACAGCGATTCGACGCAGGCCGGGGGGCGTGTGGAAGAGACGCTGTCTTCGCTGCTGCGGACGCGCCTGCGCATCGACGCCACCAAGTATCCAGCCGCTGCGGAAAGCGATGGCACCGTTGAACTGGACGAACGCCAGCGGCTGCAGCGCGCGCTTTCGTGGGCCAAAAAAGAAGGCTTCCAGTACGGCATCAGCGGCAGCGTCAACGAGTGGCGCTATCGCAGCGGCGCCGACGGGGAAGCGGCCATTGGCTTGACGATTCAGGTCGTCGCGGTGGACAGCGGCAAGACGGTGTGGACCGCCACCGGATCGCGATCGGGCTGGGGACGCGAGACCGCGAGCGGCACCGCTCAGCGCCTGCTGCGCGACATGCTCAGCAAGCTGGAGAGCAAGTGAGCGAAGCGCGATCCGCGACGTATCCGCGTCTGCAACCGGCGGCCCTGCGTCCGCACTATCAGCAGTTTCTGCAGCGTCGCGATGCGTGCAGCGATGGGTCCACGATGCCACGGCGCATCTTGCTGACCGGGCATTCGCACCAGGCTTGGCCGGATGTCGCGCGGGCCGCTTTGTTGCAGTGCTTCGACGACGCAGCGCTGCATGTCGATGACAAGTGGGGCGCCGCATTTGCCGCCGTTGATGCCGTGCGCGCCGCCATCGTCGATCGCATCGGCGGTCGAAAAGACGAATACGCGTTTGGCAGCAGCACGCATGAGCTGGTGGCGCGCTTCCTAAGTGGATTGGATCTGCGTCGTCGCCGTCACATCGTGACCACCAGCGGCGAGTTTCATTCGCTGCATCGTCAGCTACGTCGGCTGGCCGAAGAGGGCGTCGAAGTCACTTGGGTGCCGGCGCAGCCCGTCGCAACTCTTGCGGGACGCATGGCCCGCGCGCTGCGTCCCGACACCGCGGCCGTGATGGCTTCGACCGTGCTGTTTGAAACGTCCGAGGTCGTTCCTCACCTTTCGGGGCTGACCCTGGCGGCGCATCAGGTCGGGGCCTGCGTTCTGTACGATGCCTATCACGCGTTTTCCGTTCTGCCGTTTTCGCTGGCGGCGCTGGGACCCGATCCGATTTTCCTGACGGCGGGTGGTTACAAATATGCGCAGTGGGGCGAAGGCGTCTGCTTTCTGCGCGTGCCACCGGGCACCGCGATGCGACCGCTTTACACCGGTTGGTTTGCGGCCTTTGCTTCCCTTTCTGACCGCCGCACCGACGCAGCGGTGCCGTATCCAGACGAAGGCGCGTGGCGCTTTGCCGGCAGCACGTTTGATCCCGCAAGCTTTTATCGCGCGCGCGCCGTGTGTCGCTTCTTCGACGAGCAGCGCCTGACCGTGCCCGCCCTGCGCCAGCTTTCCCTGCACCAGACCGCTCGCCTGCGCCAGCGTCTGCTGGATGCGCCAAGACGACCGCAGCAGGCCGCGGTGCAATTAGTGACGCCCAGCGATCCCAGCGCGCACGGCGGCTTTCTGACGCTGCGCATCGCGCAGGCCGATCGCGTCGTCGATGCCTTGCGCCAGCAAGGGGTGTACGTCGATTCGCGCGGCGATCTGCTGCGCATCGGCCCAGCCCCCTATGTGTTGGATGAAGAGCTGGATCTGGCCGTTGACCTGTTGCGCGATGCGCTGACCGCGGGGCGATAGCGGAGTATTCCGCGCGCAGATCGCGGCCAGCCTGGTATGGTCGCGGCGATGTCGTCGTTTCCTGCGCTATTACGTGACGTGTGGTTGATTGGCTGGTTTGACGTGCGCGAGGCCCTGCGTTCTCGTCGCGCGCTGACCTTGGTGGGCCTGTATCTATTTGTGGCGACGCTGGCTGCCTATGCCTTTGTGCGCGCCGTCGAAGCGGTCGAAGCCAAGCTGGCGACGCTGGCCAGCGAAGCCCAGGTCGGGCAAGCCGCGGCCGTGGTGGATCTGGCTCGCGCCGAAGGCTATCGCCGTGTGCTGGAGGTCTTGACCTTGGGCGACGGCAAGCAGGCCGCCTATCTGGCGTCGCTGCCGCCGATGGGGCTGTTCGTCATCGTGGTCATGCTGACCATGATCCCGTGGCTGGTCGCGATGACCGCGGCCGATCAGGTGGCTGCCGATCTGCACTTTCGCACGGTGCGCTTTGTGGCGCTGCGCACCAGCCGGGCCGCCTTCGTGATGGGCAAGCTGTTCGCGCAGGTACTGCTGGTGTCCGTCGTGACCATCGCTGCACTCTTGCCTGCTCTGGGCTTGGGAGCGCACTACCTGAAGTCCTTCGATGTCGTCGCGACGATGACCTTCTTGGCGCAGTCCGCGCCGTCGCTTCTGATCTATGCGTTCGCGTTTCTGGGCCTGACCTCGCTGGCATCGCAGCTGGTGACGACACCTGGGCGCGCGCGTGCCTTGACGCTGATCTTGTTCGCCAGCTTGTGGCTGCTGGGGTTGAAGACGCCAGCTGTAAACAGCGCGCTGGGCATGGCGGCGTATCTGTCGCCGTGGCAGCTGAAGATGATGCTGATCGCCGATGAATGGGGGCAGCGCGGCCTGGGCATGGCGCTTTCGCTTTCGTTCGGTCTGGCCTTCGCCACCGGTGGCTATCTGGTGTTTCGCACGAGGGATCTATGAGCCAAAGCGGACGAGACTTGGTGATTCGCGCCGACGGAGTCTGCAAGCGCTTTGGGCGAATCGAAGCGCTGCGCGGAGCTCGCCTGCATGTGCCGCGCGGGACGGTCTTTGCACTGATTGGCGAAAACGGCGCCGGCAAGACCACGCTGTTTTCGATCTTGTGCGGCTTCCTGCGCGCCGATGCGGGCAGCGTCGATGTCCTGGGCGGTGCACCAGCGCCCGAGCGCTTGCGAGGACGCCTGTTGGCGCTGCCGCAAGATGCGGTGCTTAGCCGTGAAATGGCCGTGCGCGAACACCTGGAATTCTTGGCCCAGCTACAGGGCCTAAGCCCCCAGCACGCGCGGCGCGACACCGATCGCGTGCTGGAAATGTTTGGCCTGACCGACCTGGCCGCCCGTCGA
Organism: Polyangia bacterium; assembly: GCA_041908565.1. Classification (GTDB taxonomy): domain Bacteria; phylum Myxococcota_A; class Polyangia; order Palsa-1104; family JAEUJZ01; genus JAEUJZ01. Next base: position 4,123 of record JAYRFD010001261.1, read on the forward strand.
GCCGGCGCGCTTTCGCATGGTCAAAGCAAGCGCGTCGGCGTTGCGCAGGCATTCCTGGGCGATCCCGAGCTGATCCTTCTGGACGAACCCACCGCGGGCCTGGATCCTCGCCACGCCCACGAGCTTCGCCAAGCCATTGTGCGCGAGCGCGGGCGCCGCACCGTGCTGGTGTCTTCGCACAACTTGCAAGAACTGGAAGCCATCTGCGATGAAGCGGCGTTCATTCAGCGCGGCCTGACCGTCGAAGGCGGCGGCATTGCCGAGCTGACCAGCCAAGATCGCGAAGTCACCGTCTTTCTGGGCAAAGCCGACGCAGATGCCACGCGCTTGGCGGGCCTGCAGACGTTGGTCGCGCAGCAGATCGCGGGCGCCGAAGCCCTGCTGGTGCCGGCTGGATCCGATGGTCGCCCCGGCCTGCGGGTGCGCTTTGCGCGCGCCGGATTGGCCTCTTCCAGCGACGGACAGGGGAACGCAGACGCCGACCCCGATGATGCGATCAGCAGCCTGCTGCGCCTGCTTTTGCAGAACGGCGCGCGCATCTCAGAAGTGCAAAAAGGTCGCTCGCTGGAACAGCGCTACTTGGAAAGCACAGCGACCCGCGGCTGATGTCGGCTGCGGCGCTGGCAGGGCAGGGCGGGCCAGAAAAAGGAAGAACCAATCAGGGCGGGCCAGCAAAAGGGAAGAACGGGGCGGGGCAGGGCAGCGATGGATCCAGCGTGTGTCGCGTCGCGGGATCGGCAGGGCAGGGCAGGTTGAAACGGATCGCTATGGCTGATAGCTGCGTTCGGTGTTTTGCGCTAGGTCGGCGTCGCGGAAGAAGGTCTCTTTCAGCTGACGCTTTACGAAAAGCGGAGCTTGGTCGCTGTAGTGCGGCGAGCCTTCGCGCAGGCTGGCGCCGTACTGATGGATGGACTGCGACCGTGGTCCGTCTGCCGTGAAGTCGACAATCAGCACGTACGAGTCGCCTTGGATCCCGACCAAGTTCCCGCCCTGCTTCTTGGTGTACGCGGCGTTTAGGATGTCGGCGCCACCACCCAGCGGCAGATCGACGGCGTTCTTGCCTTTGCCGTGTCGCAGGCGCTGCAGCGTACCCAGCGGGACATCAACGCGACCATGGTGCTTCTTCAGAAAGCGCACCGCGCGACGGAATGCCTCGACCGGATCCTTGGTCAGCATGCCGTCGCCATCCAGGTCAGAAAGATAGAAAATGTGCCGGATGGCCAAGGCGGCGACGCTGGCGGCGATGTTTGTTTCATCGGTGTTGCCATCCCAGTGACGCAGCAGATCCAGCGCCTTCGCTTCGTCGTCATTCTGCGGCTGATA
>JAYRFD010001262.1:0-4470 GCA_041908565.1 Polyangia bacterium
CTGCTTTCTACACTGCACTTCGCGCAGGATGAAGCCCGCACGCGACGCATGCAGCCAGCCCCTCGCCACGCTGCGTGGTCCCACGTCGATCTGCGCCAGTCGCTGCGCAAGAGCTTGCGCGGTGGAGGCAGCAGCATTCCCCTGTGCTTTCGTGCACCTCGCCGACAGCCTCTTCCGCTGGTGGTGCTGTGCGACATCAGCGGCTCGATGAATCGCTACACCGAAATGCTGATGCGCTTCATCCACACGCTGATGCTGGCGCGCCGACGCGTTATCTGTTTCTTGATGGGGACGCGGCTTTCGAACGTCACGCGCTGGCTGCGCGGACGCGACATCGAAGCGGCGCTGGATCGCTGTGGTCGGCAGGTGCAGGACTGGGGCGGCGGAACGCGCCTGGGCCACTGCCTGCGCGCCTTCAACTACCAGTGGGCGCGTCGCGTGCTGCCGCAGGGCGCCATCGTGCTTCTGATCACCGATGGTCTGGAACGCGATCCCGAAGTCGACCTGCGTGCCGAGACCGCCCGCCTGCAGCGATCGTGTCGTCGCCTGGTGTGGCTGAACCCGCTTCTGGGGTATCAAGGCTTTGCGCCGCGCGCGCAGGGCATTGTCGCCATGCTGCCGCACGTCGATGAGTTTCGCCCCGTGCACAACCTGGAAAGCATGCAGCAGCTGGCCGCCGCACTGTCGAACCAAGCGCTGCCACCCCGTCGCTGGGCCACTCTGATTCACACGCCGTGACGCCGCCGTTGACGCCGCCGTCCCGCCCAGGAGCATCCATCTTCCCATGAGCATCGCGTTCGGATTCCAACACAGCTATGCCACCACGCTGACCGGCTTCTATGCCCGAGTCCAGCCGACGCCAGTCGCCGCGCCGCGTCTTGTCCGCTTCAACACCCGCTTGGCGGAACAGCTTGGCCTGGATGCTGCGGCCCTGCAGTCGGAAGCGGGCACTGCCATCCTGGCCGGAAACCAGCTGCCCAGCGATGCCGATCCGATCGCGCTGGCCTATGCCGGTCATCAGTTCGGCAGCTTCGTGCCCCAGCTTGGCGACGGTCGCGCCATCTTGCTGGGCGAAGTGATTGGCCACGATGGCGTGCGCCGTGATGTTCAGCTGAAGGGGGCTGGACGGACGCCATTTTCGCGACGTGGCGACGGTCGCGCGGCGCTGGGTCCCGTGCTGCGCGAGTACCTGATCAGCGAAGCCATGCACGCGCTGGGCATCCCGGCCACGCGCGCGCTGGCCGCGGTTGCCACCGGCGAGCCGGTCTATCGCGAAACGATCCTGCCGGGCGCTGTCTTCACGCGCATCGCGGCAAGCCACATCCGCGTCGGCACGTTTCAGTTCTTCTCGCGACAGGGCGGGCCATCTGCCGTGCAGCGCTTGGCCGACTACGTCATGGCTCGGCACTATCCCGCCTGCGCCGATTCGCCGACGCGCTATCTGGATCTGCTGGATGCCGTGATGGCGCGGCAGATCGATCTGGTCGTGCGCTGGATGATGGTCGGCTTCATCCACGGCGTGATGAACACCGACAACATGGCGATCTCGGGCGAGACGCTGGACTTTGGGCCCTGTGCCTTCATGGACGCCTACGATCCCGGCACCGTGTTCAGCTCGATCGACGAAGGGGGGCGGTATGCCTATGCCAATCAAGCGCCCATCGCGCAGTGGAACCTGGCCCGCTTGGCCGAAACGCTGCTGCCCCTGATCGATCCCGACCCGCAGCGCGCCGTGCACATCGCCACCGAGCACCTGGTGGCCTTCGACACGCTCTTCGAAAATCGCTGGCTGGCTGGTATGCGCCAGAAGCTGGGACTGGAACGCGCGCAGGATGGCGATGACGCGCTGATCCAGGACCTGCTTGAACAGCTACAGCAAAGCCAAGCCGACTTCACGACGACGTTTCGCGCGCTGTGTCAGGTGGCTGGCGGCGGTGAGTCTGCTTCGCTGGCTGCGCGCTTTCGCGATCCCGCTCGGCTGGCCGGCTGGCTTTCGCGCTGGCAGGGCCGCTGCGCCCAAGAGCCCGCATCCCCCGTCGAGCGAGCGCACGCCATGCGACAGGTCAATCCGGCCTTCATCCCGCGCAACCACCGGGTCGAAGACGCCTTGCAAAAGGCTGTGGGAGCCGGCGACTTGACGGCCTTTGACACGCTGGCCACCGTGCTGGCCAAGCCCTACGACGATCAGCCGCAGCATGCCGATCTTGCGCAGCCCCCGCCCGACAGCTTTGGCCCGTATCGAACCTTCTGCGGCACCTAGATTGCCCCCAACCGGCGGCGACAGAGACAGCGACAAATTCTTAGCGACTGCCCGCGGGCAGGATCAGATCACGTCGCAGGCTGTCGTGAAAGCGAATCGCGCGAGCGGCCGCAAACACATCAAACAGCAGCAAGCCTGTCCCTTCGATCGCCAGACCCAAGCCGACTCCGGTCAGCGCATCGTTCTTGATGGCTCCGCCGGCCGCGGACATCGCGATGCCACCGGCCATCAGCGCCACTTCGACGATCTGAATCAGAAAGAACTGGCGATTCACGCGCTGCATCCGCGTTAGCTCGCCGGCCTGCGTCGCGCGCGGCTGCGTCGAAAAACCGGCCTCAAGCTTGCGCACCTGGGCTGGTGCCCGCGCCGCAAAGATCAGGCCGCCGATGAATTCCGCGCCCCCCAAGATCAGCAGCGGATACGCCATGCCCTTCCACAGATCCGGCGTGTCGACAAGCAAGCTGGCCCCCAGCGCCGCGGCCGGTGCCCCCATCGCCATCAGCACGATGCCACCCCGCTGCTCGCGCGCGAAGTAGTCGCGCATGTCGTCGCGCAGGGCCGACAGCGGCTGCGGCCCGATCGATAGCGCGCCCGGCGCTGGCACCAAGCCAGCCGACCCCACTGCCGGTCCCACGGCGACCTGCGCGCGCGCCGGCACGGACCACAGCCAAGCCCATGCAGAAAGCGCAATCGCAGCGACCGCGCACAGACGAACGGACCTGTTCCCTCGCGTATCAGACATGGCCGCGTTCATACCACGCGAGCGCGCACAAAATGCGTTGGTCAAGGCCGCGATACGGCCGCGGGGCTGCCCTACTCCGCCGAACCGCGCAGCGCTTCGGCCTCTGTCCGTCGCTTGCCATGCGGCCCGCGCAGCAGAACATCGACGCGAAACGCACGCTGCAGGGCCGCAATCGACTGGTCCGCCAAGCTGCGCTTCACATCGTCATCCGTCACGGACTGCGCCCGCAAAAGCAACAGCGCCGCTTCCGTCACCCTGCCCAGAGCATGGTTGGCATTGATGCCAAACAGCTTTTCAAGGGCTGCCAGCCCCCCATCCAGGAGGCGCTGGCGCACGGCAGGCTTGGCTGCCGCACGCGCCAGGCGAAGCTGCGTCTCGGCCAGCGTGTACCAGGCATCGGGATAGGTCTCTGGGCTCTCGGTGGCCAGGCGAGCCTTGGCCAAGGCCGCGTTCAGCGCCAAGGTCACGGACTGCCCCGCTCGCTGTCGTCGCTCGGCGCGAATCCACTCTGCTTGCGCGGCCAGCGTCCGGCACATCGCATCGCTTGCCCCCTGCGCGAAGCAGCGCTCCAGCGCAGGCTCAAGCTCGTCGAGCGCAGGCTCGGGATCGTGCCCGGACCGCAGCCGCTCCATCGCATCGACCAAGTGAGCCAGCGCCGTATGCTGTTCCAAGTCCAAAAAGCTGCCCCCAAGCTTGCGGGCGGCAGCCAGCTTTTCCAGTGCCTTGTCGACCAGGCCCCGTGCATCCAGACCCGCTACCGCGACGCGCAGCGCGGCTCGAGCATAGATAATCGAATAATTGATATAGCACTGCTGGTATTTCTCATTTACACCGATACACCGCTGAAATGTCTGGTCAGCACGCTCCAGTAACCCGTGAATGGCCGGCAACGACTCAGACAGTGCAACTCGCCGACCGAGCGCAAACAGATTATTCTGGAACCCATTTAAGAAAGCGCCATCCAACCCAAGCGCCATTTTCTGGTATTCCAGCGCTTTATCATAATAAATATTCGCCGTCACATCGCCATGCGTTTCAAGATACGATCCAAGTGTAATATAAGTAGTGGCCAGGTCATTCAGCCCCCAAAGGAAGAATGGAGAAGCATGCACGGCCGGTTCCAAGAGCTTCAGCGCCTTCTGGTACAGCGGAATCGGGTCCTGTCCCTTAGCAATCGCACCATCCGCCGCAAACGCATAGCACCCCGCCGCCAAATCACTGGCATAGGGGTGACCAGGCTTCAATTCCAACACACGGACTGCGTTCCGCTGACAAGCCTGCACGCGCTCCTCAGAGCTTAGACCCGTGCTTAGCGTTCCCATGGTCATCAGCGCCGCGTAGCCTTTGCGCAGCGGCCCACCGATGTTGCCGGGGTCTGTTTTTTCGATCAGGTCGGCAGCCGCAACGGCCGCACGGTACGCGTCTTCCGCCGGCACGCCGCGAGTGACGCTCATCTCGATCTTGCGCA
>JAYRFD010001263.1:0-5636 GCA_041908565.1 Polyangia bacterium
AACTACAGCGACTGGGGCAACCGTCCAGAAAATGATCTGTCGACGGTGACAGCCTGGCTGTCGGCGCCCGTCAACAAGCCCGCGGTGCCGCCGTTTGGTGGGATGGCGATTAGCGAGGGGCCGCGGCCCGGCGCACCGACCGATGCGCATGCTCCGTCGCCGAGTCCTGCACCGGCAGGGGCGGACACTGCCGTGCCTGCCGTTCCGCGGCCTGTGCCTGCGGTCCCGCTCCCCGCTGCGCCGGTGCCGGCCGGAGACCTGCCGCCGGTTTCGACGTCCACGCCAACGCCAACGCAGATGCCGACGCCAATACCGACGCCAGCGCCTGCCGCCGGCCCGTCGCCTGCGCCAGCGCGCGGCGCCGAAGTCATCCCGTAGCGGCTCGCGCCAGCTTCCCGCGCTTCAGCGCCTGCGTGCGGTCCAGCCGCCCGGCTCGCCGAGGCAGCTCGATGTCGTGAGTTGTGGCTTGGGGTCTTGAACGAAGCGAGGCTAGACGTTGATGCCCAGCAGGGCACAGGCCTTGCGCAGAGCCGTGCGTAGCTGTTCCAGCTGTTCCAAGGCCATCTCGTCGCCGCTGGCGCGCAGGGCGGCTCGGACGTCGGCCAAGCCGTCGCTGACCTGGGTCAAGCCATCGCTGACCTCTTTGGGCGTGCGAGCGGGGGCAGCGCTGCCGCGTGCAACCACTTCACGCAGCGAGTCGCGTTCCCGTTCCGTGTCACGCAGCTGACGGAGCGCCGACTCCAGCTCGACACGCTGGGCTTCGGCGCGCTTGTCATCGCTGACCGCTCCCATCGGACGGCGACGGGCATCCGACTCCAGCTGATCGATGCGACGGCGGGCGGCGGCCAGCTCATCCGCGAGCTTGTTCCCCGCGCTTTGCGACTGCAGCGCGCTGTCTTTCTCTTCGCGCAGCCTGCGGACCTCGGCTTCTAGCTCGGCCAGCTTGCTGCCACTGCCGTCGTCAGCTCCACCCGACTTGCCACCGCGCGCGCGGCGCAGGTCGGACTCGAGCTGTTCGACGCGGCGCCGCAGGCGCGTCATCTCCATGTCTTGATCGGCGCTGGCTGCGGTCGGGGCAGCCTGTGCGGCCTGGGCCGCTGCGGCTGTGGCCTGGGCCAGCTGGGCTTCCAGCTCCGCAGTTCGGGCTCGCAGGCGATCGCGCTCGGCCTCTGCGGCTCGCAGCGCGTCGCCACCGCCGGCGCTACCACCACCGGCGCCACCACCGCCTCCACCTTTGCGGCGTAGCTCGGACTCCAGCTGCTCGACGCGACGGCGCAGTCGCTCGCTGTCGCCGTCTCCGCCGCCTGAGCCGGCCTTGGCGGTTGCTTCGTCCAGTCGCTTCTGCAGGTCATCGTTGCGTCGCCGGGCATCGTCCACCCAGCGCTGTGATTCGTCGGCTTTGCGCATCAGCTCGCTGGCCCGCTGCTGCGCTTGATCACACTCGCGCTCGACTTCGGCCCGTCGCTGTCGTTCGACTTCCAGCTCGGCCCGCAGGCGGCTGGCTTCTGCTGCGGCTGCCTCGGCGGCGCGACCGGGATTTTGTGCTTCGGACAGCATGACCGCGGCGGCTGGCGGCGGGGCCATGCCCCCAGTCTTGCTGGATCCTCGACCACTGGGCGGATCGCTGCCGGGGGCCGCGGGTGGGGGAGCAGCCGGTGGTGGGACGGCGGCAGGCGGCATAACGGCCGACGCTGCGGCCGAGCCCTTGCCGCTGGACGCCCGCTGCTGCGCCGCGGCTTCGGCAAAGCTTAGGGCAGGCGCCGCATTGGGCAGCGGCACCGCCTTGATGGCAGGCGGCGCGGCCAAAGGTGGCATCGGCACCACCATGCCCGGCGAGACGCCGATCGCCGTGCGGTTCATCTCATCGACTTCGAAGCGAACCTCGACGTGGCCGCAGCGAAACGTGTCGCCCGGCTTGAGCTTGTACTTCTGTACGCGCTCGCTGCCGACGTACACCCCGTTGGCGCTGCCCAGGTCTTCCACCCAGTACGAACCGTCGTACACGACGCGGGCATGACGTCGCGAGACCAAGCCGTCCTGGGTTTGAATGGCGCACTCGGTGGCGCGCCCGATCAGCGCTGCCTCGGAGCCAAGTTCGACCGTTCCACGCGCCCCTGAACTATCGTGGTAAACAAGCTTCGGCATGGGCAGATTTTCCCTAGCATCCAACCTACCATGGTGAGCCGCGGCCAGGAAAGGACGCGGCTTGGCGTCGAGCGGATCGTGCTTTCCGGGCGCGATGGCGTGCCGCTTTACGGCGAGCTTCATTGGCCCACTGCGCCGTCTGGTGCGCAGTCGGGCGGGCCCCCAGTGCCCCCCAAGGCGGCCGTCGCCTTGTCGCACGCCATGCTGGTCGATCGGCGAACGCTGGACCAGCCTCCCGGTGAAGGTCTGCTGTCTCGACTGCGAGCGGCCGGTGCCGTCGTGCTGTGGTTCGATCAGCGCGGTCATGGCAAGAGCGCGCCGCTGCCGCAGCAGGGGGCGCGCTGGGACTACGACGATCTGGTGGACGACGCGGGCATCGTGGCCGAGTACCTGGCCCAGCGCTTCCCGACACTGCCGCGGGTTGCCGTGGGCCACAGCCTGTTTGGCCATGTCGCCGTGGCTTGGCAGGCGCTGTTCAGCGCGGGACGAGCCCCCTTGCCGCCGCGGGTCGCCCAGTCAAAAGCCGTGGGCTACGACGGCTTGGTTCTGATCGGCGCAAACCTGTGGATCCCGCAGCTAGATCCCTTTCGACCGCGCTGGTGGTTCAAGCGCGCCTTCTTTCCCTTGCTGGTGCTTTTGGCGATGCGCCATGGTTACCTGCCGGCCCGTCGTCTGCGCGTCGGCACTGCGGACGAGCCGCTGCCCTATCTGCAGCAGGTCGGTCGCTGGCTGGGCGAGGCGGACTGGACCTCTGAAAATGGCCACTCGTATCTGGCCGATATGGGGCAAGTCACAGTGCCCATCCTCAGCATCGCCAGCGTCGGCGATCATCTGTTGGCGGTGCCGCAAAGTGCGCTGCGCTTTGCCTATCTGATGCGCGGTCCGATTCAGCACATCACCGTCGGAAAGGCCTTCGGACATGCCTGCGAACCGGACCACATGGGCCTGGTGCTGGACGAACAAATGGCGCCGGTCTGGGATCAGATCGCCGACTGGGTGTGTCGCGTGCCCACGCGTATCTGACGCCTAACCGCGCGGCATCCCGTCCGCTGCGCCAGCGTCGGTGCCACCATCGGTCGTCTGGCCTTGATCGGGCGGGTCGGGATAGCAGCCGGGCTTGCCGTCGCAGGGCGGCAGGCCATAGCAGGCCATCAGGGTCACGGCGACGATGCTGCCGCCGCAGACGCCCAGCAGCCCAAGCAGTGCGGGGTTGGTCTTGCGGGCCGGCGTCGTCGAGCGGTCACAGTGCGGACAGACCGCGTCGGCAGGACGCAGAAAACCACCGCAGGCAGCACACGGGATTAGCTTGGCCATCGGGACTCTCCTTGCGGCTTCTTACATCGAGGGGTAGGGCGTCGGCAATCGGCAAGGCGGGCGGTCAGGGCTGGCTGCGATCGGCCAGGCCGCGGCCGCAAAGCGGCACGAAGCGACCGACGCGATCGGCCCAGGCGCGATAGATCTGGCCGTGCACGCGCAGAAGATATGGCTCTTCGATCCAGCGGACCTGTAGCTCGACTCCGACGATCAAGAACAGAAACGCGGTGATCGACAGCAGGCTGGGCACCAGCAGCACCAAGCCCAGCGTGCAGACCGCCATCGCGCTGAAGATGGGATTGCGCACCCAGCGAAATGGACCGTCGGTCACCAAGGCCGTGCTCTCGCTGGCATCGACGCCGATGCGCCAGGATCCGCCCATTGTCCACTGCGCCCACAAGGTGCCGGAAAGACCCAGGCCATACACCAGCAGACCGGCCTGCGGCCACGCCAGATCCGCGATCGCAGGAACCCAGCCGAAAAGCGTCGCCAGTGGGCTAAGCAGCGATAGAGCCACCGCCAGCGCGAACAGCACGCCCCCCAGCCGTTCCACGCCATGCCCCGAAAAGCCGCGGAATCCCGTCGAGCCCGTGCGTCGCCACTGCACCCACGAACGCAGCCCAAAGGCCAAAAGCCCGAAAACGATCCAACCCGACAGCGCGATCCAAGCCCACATGGCGTACCGAGACTCCTTGATTCCTGAACGACCGGGCCGACACGGTGGGACGGCGGCAGCCGACGACGTTTGCGAGGTATTTTTCTGACGCGGCAGCGTGGCATGATTCGCCCGCGCTGTGGCGCCTTCTTCGCATATGGCACCGGCTCGTCGACTGGCTCTTCTTCCCTCGCAGCATCAGCCCGCCTACGTGGTGTGGGAACTGACGCTGCGCTGCGATCAGCCCTGCACGCACTGCGGATCGCGGGCCGGCGATTCGCGATTCGCTGAGTTATCGACGGAAGAAGCCCTGGCCGTGGTGGGTCAGCTTGCCGATCTGGGCACGCAAGAGGTCGTCCTGATCGGCGGCGAGGCGTACCTGCATCCAGGCTTTCTTTCCATCATCGCCGCACTTCACAAGGCTGGCATCCGACCGACCATGACGACGGGAGGCCGCGGCATCACCGCTGCGCTGGCGGAACAGATGGCGCAGGCCGGACTGCACAGCGTGTCGGTCAGCATCGATGGCTTGGCCTGCACGCACGATCTTTTGCGCGCCGGTCGTGGCAGCTTTGCCGCGGCCAACGACGCGCTTTCTCACTTGCGAAGGGCGGGCCTGCGGACGGCTGCCAACACCAACCTGAACCGTCTGAACACCGGCGAACTAGAGGCGCTGTACGAACACCTGGCCAGGCAGGGCATTGTCGCGTGGCAGGTTCAGCTGACGGCTCCGCTGGGGAGGGCCGCCGATCGCCCCGACATGCTGCTGCAGCCCTATGACCTGCTGGACCTGGTGCCGCGGATCGCGGCTCTGAAGCTTCGGGCCTATGCCGACGGCATCTTGCTGATGCCCGGCAACAACCTGGGCTACTTCGGTCCCGAAGAAGCGCTTTTGCGATCGACGCGGGTGGATGGCCAGGATCACTTCGCGGGCTGCCAGGCCGGCCAGCGCGTCATGGGCATCGAATCCGACGGAGCGGTCAAAGGCTGTCCGTCGCTGCAGACCGCGCATTACGTCGGTGGGACGCTGCGGTCGCAGCCCTTGGCCCAGATCTGGGAACAGGCGCCACAGCTTGCGTTTGCCCGTGCGCGCAGCGTCGACGATCTGTGGGGCTTCTGCCGCAGCTGCCCCTTTGCCGAGGTCTGCCTGGGCGGCTGTACGTTCACGGCGCACGCGGTGCTGGGTCGGCCCGGCAACAACCCGTACTGCCACTTTCGCGCCCGCAGCCTGGCCAAGCGCGGCCAGCGCGAGCGCCTGGTCCTGTCCGCATCCGCCCCCGGTCTGCCCTTCGACAACGGTCGCTTCGACCTCATCGTCGAGCCGATCGGGGCACCGGATCCCCTGCCGCAGCCCTCGATCGAACAGCGGGCCCAGCTTTTGAAGATTCGTCGGCGCGTTGCTGGATAGCGGGTCGCCCCCAGCGGGACCATCTGCCCGCCCGACAGGGTCTGCGAAGCACTGCGATCGACCGGGTCCGTCCATCCCGGGCGCTCCGCATTGATCGTCCGTCGTCCGTCGTCC
>JAYRFD010001264.1:0-8352 GCA_041908565.1 Polyangia bacterium
AACAGGCGCGGTGGCAGTTAATCAGCGGGCGGCTCTTTGCCGCCGACCTGCAGCCACTGCACAGCGGCCGCGGCGCGCAGCGGGGCAGGGCTGCCCGGAGCCGGCCAGCTACCGACGTGCGCGAAGGTGAACGACAGCGCGTTTTCGCCTGCGTGCAGTGCTCCAGCGGGCAGCTTTAGCTCGATCGTTTGCCAGCCCGGCTTCAGCGGCATGGCAGCGGTCGCCTTGCCGCCGGCGCTTAGCTTGACCGACGAGGGCGCCTGGACCTTTACCCGCAGCCAGACGCTGGGATTTGTGGCCTGGCTGCTTGAAAGTGGGACCTGCAAGCGTGCGCTGGCCTGGGCAAGCGCGGTCATCGCGCCATCGACCGGTACACGTGCTTTCCACGTCGGAGTCGGGCGTCCGAAGTGGGCATAGCGCACAAAGCCAGCCGAGCCAGCGGCCAGCACCAGGCCACCCCGCTGTTCCAGGTGCGCAAGCGTGCGGTTGGCGACCAGATCGAACACCGCATGGCGTTCCATCCCGTCGCTGTCGTTGTTCTTGGTGGGATTCGCAGGAGCAGCCTTGGGCGGAGCCGTAGCGGCTGCCTGCGTGACCGTCGATGCGGTCAACAGCAGGGCGGTCCAGTGGATCTTCATGACACCGATTGCAGGATGTCCAGCATGTCACGCGTGGCGCGGTCCAGTCCGACCAGCACAGCGCGCGCGATGAGGGCGTGGCCAATGTTCAGTTCTTCGACCCCGGGGATGGCCGCAACGGGGCGAACGTTGTTGTAGTCCAGGCCATGCCCAGCAGCGACGTGCAGGCCATGGCTGACTGCTTCTTCGGCGGCGGCGGCGATGTGCTCAAGCTCTGCATCTGCGCGTTCTTTGCTGCGGCGATCGGGGCGTCGACTGTCCAGAGTCGCATCGCAGTAATGGCCGGTGTGTAGCTCGATCCGAGGCACGCCAAGCTGCAGCGCCGCCCGCACCTGCGTCGTTTCGGGCGCAATAAACAGCGACACCGCGATGCCCGCTTTGCCCAATGCCGCAACCGCTGCTTCAACCTGCCCGCGGTGCGGCCCGGTGCAGTCCAGGCCGCCTTCGGTCGTGCGCTCCTCGCGGCGCTCTGGAACCAGCGTGACCACGTCGGGGCGGATGGCCAAGGCGCGCTCGACCATCGCTGATGTCGCGGCCATTTCCAGGTTCAGCACGCCGCGCACGGTCTGTCGCAGAAGCTCGACATCGCGGTCTTGGATGTGCCGTCGATCTTCGCGCAGGTGCACCGTGATGCCGTGCGCACCCGCAAGCTCGCAGATCGAAGCGGCCCACACCGGATCAGGATAGGGAGTCCCGCGCGCCTGCCGCAGCGTCGCCACGTGATCGATGTTGACGTGGAGCGTGATCATGGGTGAACGCCCCGTCGCCTAGTCGCGCGTCGACATGTCCATGGGCATCGACATGTCCATGGGCATCGACATGTCCATCATGCGCAGATCGATGCAGTTGCCGACCAAGCAGCCGGGGATGGGGAAGGGCGATAGCACCTTGCAGTCACGACCGCAGCCACCGCAGTGCTGCGGATTGTTGAGAATGTTGACGCACATGCCATCGCAGCAGCGCTCGACACCGCCACAGGGCACCGCGCATTCACCTTCGCAGACGCCGCCCTTGCAGGCCTTGCCCATCGGGCATTCTTTGCCGCACTTGCCGCAGTTCTTGGGATCATCCAGCAGGTTGCTGCAGCCACTGCCGCAGCAGGTCTGGCCGGAACGACACGACAGGCCCGCCGGTCCGCACTTGCAGGTGCCACCGTCGCAGGTCTCGCCCGATACGCAGACGCGGTTGCAGCCGCCGCAGTTCATGACGTCCTTCATGACATCGCGGCAGCCATCGAAGCAGCACAGCGATCCAGCCGTGCAGGTCTGATCGCGGCCCCCGCCCCGACACACGCAGGAACCAGCGGCACAGACCTCGCGATTGCCGCAGACCTTGCCGCAGCCACCGCAGTGGAAGGGGTTGGCGGTGATGTCGATGCAGGGCTCGCCATTGCAGCACTGGCTGTCGGGATTTTCGCAGCGGGACGAGTCGCAGCCCATGGCCGCGTCGTCGCTGGTCATCGCCATGTCCTTGGGCTTCTTGTCCATCGCGCTTGGCTCGGCCTTGCAGCCCAGGGATGCCCCAAGGCCCAGGATCAGAAGCGCCGCCAGCACGCGCAGCGCGCGGCGATAGGACGTAATGTGCAGCAGTCGGGCCAAGCGCCCGTCGACCCGGGACATCGTCGACTCACGCGTCAAGTTAAGGAGAAGTTGAGTACGCATGGCGGCAGTCATATTCAGCAGTACGCGAGCGTGTCAACGGCTTTTGCGATCGGCTTTGTGCGCATCTCCGGCGTTGACTTTTTCGCCGCAGCCCGGATAAAAGCAGCCACCACTTCGTCCCCCTAAAGCGCCCGTAAAGAACCCACAAAGCTCCAAGATCCACGGCCCACCGCGCTCACGCTCCGGCGGCCGTGCGCACAAGAGGGAACTTCAATGCCCGTGTACAACATCATCCAGGCAGTCAACGACGCTCTGCGCCTTGAGATGCGCAAGAATCCGCGCGTCGTCGTCCTTGGTGAAGACGTCGGTCGCTTCGGCGGTGTCTTCCGCGCGACGACCGGCCTGCAGGAAGAATTCGGCAAAGACCGCGTCATGGACACGCCGCTGGCCGAAGCAGGCATCATCGGCACCGCCATCGGCATGGCTCTTTACGGCTTGCGTCCCGTCGCTGAGATCCAGTTCGCGGACTTCATCTTCCCGGCCTTCGATCAGATCGTGAACGAGCTGGCCAAGTTCCGGTATCGATCGGGCGGTGAGTATCCGGCTCCGATGGTCATCCGCACGCCGTACGGCGGGGGCATTCGCGGGGGGCACTATCACTCGCAGTCACCGGAAGCGCTGTTCGCGCACACCGCGGGCCTAAAGGTCATCATCCCGTCGAATCCATATGACGCCAAGGGTCTGCTTCTGACCGCGATGCGCGACGAGGATCCGGTGATGATCCTGGAACCCAAGCGCGTGTATCGCGCGGCGCGCGGCGAAGTTCCCGAAGGCGAATACACGATTCCATTTGGTCAAGCCAAGGTCGTGCGCGAGGGCAAGGGGCTGACCGTGCTGTGCTACGGCGCCATGCTGCACGTGGTGATGGAAGCGCTGGAAAAGCAGGGCGCGGCCGAGTTCGATCCCGAAGTCATCGACCTGCGATCCTTGGTGCCTCTGGACACCGAAACGATCTTGGAATCGGTGCGCAAGACGGGCCGCGTGGTCATCGTGCACGAAGCGCAAAAGACCTGTGGTTTCGGGGCCGAGCTTTCGGCGCTGATCGCCGAAAAAGCAGTGCTGAGTCTGGAGGCGCCGATCGCGCGCGTCTGCGGTCTGGACACGCCGTTCCCATACACGCTTGAGATGGAATACCTGCCATCGCCCGAGCGCATCACCAAGGCCATCGCCGACACCGCCCGCTTCTAAAGGAACACGCTCATGGCTATTGAGTTCAGACTTCCCGATATCGGTGAGGGCGTGGTCGAAGGCGAGATCGTTCGCTGGCTCGTCAACGAAGGCGACACGCTGCGCGAAGACCAGCCCATGGTCGAGGTCATGACCGACAAGGCCACCGTCGAGATCCCGACGCCCAAGGCCGGTCGTGTGGCGCGCATCCTGGTGCCGCAGGGCAAGCTGTGCGCGGTCGGTCAGGTGATGGTCGTGATCGAGCCTGCCGGTGGTGCCGGCGCAGCCCCCGCCGGCCACTCTGCCCCGGCTGGACATGCCGCCCCGGCAACCGCGGCGGTCGCCATGCCAGCCAGCAGCGCGGCGGTCGCGACGGCGGCGGGCGCAGCAAGTCCTGCCCCGGTGACCGCTGCTGCATCGGCGCCGGCCACGTTTGCTGCCAAGGTGCTGGCGACGCCGGCCACCCGTCAGCTAGCGCGCACGCTAAACATCGACATTCGCACGGTTGCGGGCACCGGACCCGGTGGACGCATCACGCGTGAAGATGTGCAGCGCGTGTACAGCCAAGGGCCAAGCCCCGCGCCGCGGGCGCCTGCCGCTCCACCGCCTTCGGCTCCGGTCGTTGCTGTGCCGTCTGCTCCGGTGGCTGCACCGCCACCCGTCGCCGCACCGTCTGCCGTCAGCCCCAACGACGAGCGCATCGCCTTCCGCGGCGTGCGCAAGAAGATCGCCGACAACATGCTGCGCTCGACGCAGTCGGCGGCCCACTTCACCTACGTCGAGGAGTGCGATGTCACCGACCTGATCAACATTCGCGACCGCGCGCAGAAGCGGGCCAGCGAGCGGGGCATCAAGCTGACCTACCTGCCGTTCATCATCAAGGCCGTGGTCAGTGGCTTGAAGAAGTACCCCATCGTCAACGCGACGCTGGATGTCGCGCGTGAAGAGATCGTCCTGCGCAAGAACTATCACATCGGGGTGGCCACAGCGACGCAGTCGGGCTTGATCGTGCCGGTCTTGCGCGATGCCGACAAGCAGTCGCTGTACCAGATCGCCGAAACGGTTGGCCCCTTGGCAGAGCGCGCTCGCACCGGCAAGGCCAGCCGCGATGAGCTGACGGGATCGACCTTTACGATCACGTCGCTGGGCAAGCTGGGCGGGGTCTTGGCCACGCCGATCATCAACTTCCCCGAAGTTGCGATCATGGGCGTGCACAAGATCAAAGAAGTGCCCGCGGTGCGCGAAGGCAAGATCGTGATCCGTCAGGTGATGAACCTGTCGATCTCGCTGGACCACCGCATCGTCGACGGCTACGAGGGCGCGATGTTCCTGCAGCACGTGGTATCGCTGCTGGAAGACCCGACGCAGCTGTTCATGGAGCTTGTCTAAGACGGTCGAATGAAGCCGGGCGCTGCGGCCTGGCAGGAAGCTCGCAACAGTCGAGCGGCCTGCCGTGGCTTGGCAGCGATGCCGACGCAGGCGCGGTCGCCTGCAGTTTTTCACGGTCCCCTGATTCTTCTCTGCATCCAGTCGGAGCCCCCCATGTCCCATCGCGTGCCCACGCCGGTCGAGCGCCCCAGCGGACTTGATCAGGCGCCGTATCAGCTGATCGCTCCCGACGGCAGCTTTGACGCGGCGCGCATCGATGCCTGCGCGGTGCCGGTGGCGCAGCTACTTGCGCTGTATCGCGGCATGCTGCGCATTCGCCTGATGGATGAGCGCCTTCTGACCATGCAGCGTCAGGGCCGCATCAGCTTTTATGGCGAAGCGCGCGGGCAAGAGGCCGCCGTCGTCGGTACGGCCGCGGCGCTTTTGCCCGACGATTACATCGTGCCGGCGCTGCGTGAAGCCGGCGCTGCGCTGTATCGCGGCCTGCCGCTTTCTGCTTACATCGCGCAGATCTTCGGCAACGATCACGATCTGACGCGCGGTCGGCAGATGCCCTGTCACCCCGGCAGTCGAGCGGCGCGCTACGTCACCATGTCGTCTTGCATCGGCACGCAGCTACCGCATGCGACGGGCATGGCCATGGCGGCGCAGCGCCTGCGCGATGGCAACGTGATCGCTGGCTACATGGGCGATGGCGCGACATCGGAAGGCGACTTCCACGTGGCGCTGAACTTTGCCGGTGTGTTTCGCGCGCCCGTGGTCTTTGTTTGCCAGAACAACCAGTGGGCGATCTCGACGCCGGTCAGTGGACAGACGGCGACGCCAACCATGGCGGAAAAGGCGCTGGCCTATGGTCTGCCGGCGGTGCGCTGCGACGGCAACGACGCGCTGGCCTGCTATGTCGCGATGCGCGCCTTGGTCGATCGCGCCAGGCGTGGCGAAGGGCCGCAGTTCTTGGAAGCGCTGACCTATCGCGTCAGTGCGCACTCGTCTTCCGATGATCCGTCGCGCTATCGCGATGAATCGGTGACTGCGGTGTGGCGAGAAGCCCGCTGTCCGCTGTCGCGCTTCCGCGCCTTCTTGCTGTCGCGCGGCCTGGTCACCGCCGATTCTGATCATGCGCTTCGTGAACAGATCGACGCCGAGGTGCGCAGCACCATCACCGCGGAAGAGTCGGTCGGTCCGCCGCCCTTGCGGTCCCTGGTAGAAGACGTCTTCGCGCAGGTGCCGCCGCACTTGGCGGAACAGCTGGCCGAAGTCGCCGCCGCCCTGCCACAGAAGCCCGCGCATTAACCCATAGCAACCGCGCCTATGCCGCAATCGCAGCGGCGATCCATCCATCAAAGAACGCCTCAATCTGCGCTGCTACACATCCTCGATTCGTAGTTCGCGCATCTTTCCCAGGAGAACACCATGAAGCGTCTATCTCAGTTCCTCGGTCTGTGTGCCCTTTTGACTTCGCTGCCCGGCTCTGGCTGCTTCAGTCACTACCGTCCCAGCTACAGCATGGCCAACGTGCAGGCCAAGCCACCCAGCTTGATGGTGGCGCAGAAGATCCAGCGCCCGCTTTATCTGGTGCTGGATGCGAGCCGCGTGCCCGATACCTGGGACATGAAAGAAGCGTCGTCGTTCAACCCCAAGGACGGACCGCAGTTCAAGCTGCAGGACTTCCAGAAGTTCGTCACCCGCGATCTGAAAGAAGCGATGGGCGCCTATTTCACGCGGGTTGAAGTGGTCAAGGCCGGCGACCCGCTGCCGACGGAGCCGCACGTGGTCGGCGATGTCAAAGTCGATCGCGTGCAGCTACACAGCGTGCCCACGGGCCGCTTGGTGTACACGCTGATCGAGATGACCTGGGGCTTCGGTCTGCGCCCCAGCGAGAGCCCGGAATACACCTTCACCTTTGCCGGCGAAGGCAAGAGCACCGAGTCGTATCCGACGTTCGAAGCGGGCTGCGCGCAGCTTGTCGAGTCGTCGATCACCGGCTTCCTGTCGAAGTGGACGGAAAAGGGCGGACTCGAAAGCCTGCGGGCCAGCACGTCCGCCGACAAGATCGGCAGCCCGACGACGGCTCCGGCTGCGACGGGCAGCGGCGACAAGGTCGCGCCGACCGAAGCCACCAGCCCCGCTGCCAAGACGACGGGCGCTGGCAAGACCCCCGCCGCCAAGGGCAAGCGCGCCAAGTAATCGCGCAGTTCTTCCCCCCGCATTCCGTCCGCCGTTCCTGCCTTTGTGTCGATAGGAATTCCCAGCCCGCCGATTCGCCCTACACACCACACGCCAAAAGGAGATCCGCCATGCGCCGACGTTCCAGACTGAAAGCTGTGCTGACCGGGGCCGCGCTTGTGGCCTTGACCGCTTGTGGTTCCGATCTGGCGGCGACGCCCGATTCACCGGCCGCGGCGACGAACCATGACGACTCCGCGGTGGAGCGATCGCAGGCTGTGATCGCGCCGCAGGTCGACGCAGCGCGGGGTGACACGGATCGCCTTTCGGCGGCGACGTATCGCAACTCGCTGTCGGTGTGCTGGACGGATGCGCGCTGCAAGCGGGTGATGGCGGTGGCGCACGGCGGATCGTGGAGCGTTCTGGGCGCGCCCTACGATTCCAACGCGGCGCTTGCGGCCGCGTACGCGCAGGGGGCCGATGGCGTAAAAATCGACGTGCGCGTGACCAAGGACAACGTGCCGGTCATTGCGCACTCAAGCCCGATCAAGCTGTACGAATCGATCGACTGCGCGAACAAAAAGATCGAAGAGATGACGGCGGTCGAGGTCACCAAGTGCCACCGCGTGCCGTCGAGTACCGAGACCTTTCAGCGCTTAGACGACGTGCTTGAGTACCTGCGCGGCAAGATGGTGGCCGAGCTGACGGTGAAGCGCTCTGCCGACTACGCGCGGACGATTGCAGAGGTGCTGGCCCGGCGCGCCGAAGCCTTCGCGTATCTGGAGATCAGCACAGCCGAGCTACGCGATCAGATCCCCAAGATCAGCGGATCGGATCGCGTGTACTACCTGATCAACGTCGAGGATCGCCTGACCGAGATCGACGAGCTGGTCGACACGATCAAAAACCCCCGCGCCTTCATGGTCGAGATCGATCCCGGCGTTCGGCTGGGATCGGTGATCAGCTCGCGCCTGCATCCGGCCGGTGTGCGCGCGTTCATCTATGACTCGAACGGGCTTTTGTCGGCGGCGCAGGTCAAGGCGTACTTCGACCAGGGCTTCGATGTGGTGTCGTCGAATCAGGTCAAGAACACCGTGAAGGGTCGGCAGCAGGTCAACACGGCGCGCGGCGTCACCCCGCCGTAGTTCGCGGCCTGTGGCTGGGCCTGCATGCGAAAAATGGATCGAGGGACGGGAAGCAGTACCATGGCGGCGTGTTGTCCCTGCACGTGCGTCCTTCTGCCATGAAGCGCGGGTTCATCCTGGCGATCCTTGCCGTCGCTGTCTTATCGCTGGGGGTGTGGGCGCAGCCAAGCGCGCCGCCTGCTACGC
>JAYRFD010001265.1:0-3988 GCA_041908565.1 Polyangia bacterium
ACGCCGATCTTTTCGATGCCGAAGGGCACGGGCGGCTCCTTGCTGTGTTACGGGGCCCAGTCGAGGCCGCCGTTTACACCGATGACCTGGCCGTTGATGAAGCTGGCTTTTTCGGATGCCAAGAAGGTCACGATGCCGCCCATCTCTTGGGGACGCGCGATGCGCTTCTGCGGGCAGTGCTTCAGCCAGAAGTCTTTGTTCGAATCCGACATGCCTTCTCGCGTCATGTCGGTGTCAAAGAAGCCCGGCGACACGACGTTCGATGTGATGCCGCGATTGCCATATTCCTTGGCGATGACCTTGGCCAGACCGATCAAGCCGGCCTTGCTGGCCGAATAGTTGGCCTGACCCGACACACCATCGGCCCCCAGCGACGAGACAAAGATGATGCGACCGAAGCGATTGCCGATCATCGTCGATAGGAACTGGCGTGCGACATAGAAGGCGCCGGTCAGGTTGGTGGCGATGACCTCGTCCCACTCTTCATCGGTCATGCGAACGACAAGGTTGTTGATGTTGATGCCGGCGTTTGGCACCACGACATGCACCGTGTCGAAGTCGTCCAGTACCATGTCGGCCACGCGCTCGACGTCGGCAGAGCTCTTGACGTCGAGCTGGTAGCTCTTGACCTTGCGCTCTGGAGCGAGCGCCTTGGCTTGCTCCTCTACCTTCTTGGCTGCATCGGCGCCACCGCGATAGGTGAACGCGACATCGTGGCCGGCCTGTACTGCATCCAGCACGATGGCTGCACCGATCCCGCGGGACCCACCGGTGACAAAGAAGACCATGGCTACTTGCCCTCCCAGCGCTTGAAGATGGCGACGCAGTTGATGCCGCCAAAGCCGAACGAGTTCTTCATGATGTAGCGAATCGGATGCTCGACGATGCGGTCGCGGCAGACATCCAGATCCACTTCCGGATCCAGATCTTGGATGTTGATCGAGGGATGCAGCTTGCCGCCGTTCATCTGCAGGATCGCCGCAATCGATTCAACAACCGGAGCCGACCAGCAGGTGTGACCCAGCATCGACTTGGTGGCGTTGACCTTCAGCTTGTACGCGTGCTGCCCGAAGACGCGCTTGATCGAACGAAGCTCAGTGATGTCGCCAAGCGGCGTCGATGTCGCGTGCGCGTTGATGTAGTCGATCTCTTCTGCGGCCACACCCGTCATCTTCAGCAGCTTGCTCATCAGACGGCTTTGGCCTTCTTCCGAAGGCTGCGGCAGGTGGTTGCCATCGGAATTTGCTTCGATACCGACGATCTCGGCATAGATCTTGGCGCCGCGCTTCAGCGCCAGATCCAGCGGTTCGATGACCATGGTGCCGCCGCCGTGTGCAGGCACGAAGCCTTCGCGCCGCGTGTCGTAAGGACGGCTGGCGCGCTGCGGATCCTCGTTGAAGCTGCGGTACGTGATCGCGCCCATCAGCGCCATCGCGTGCAGCTCCACCGGCGAAAAATCGAGGACGGCGCCGGTCACCAGCGCGCAGTCGACATCGTGGTAGCGGATCTCATCGATCGCGCAGCGCAGCGCATGGTTCGCACTGGCACAGGCCGACCCGATTGTGTAAATCGGGCCGCGAACCTGCAGCACTTCCGACACCGATCCAGCGTGGTCGGTGTCCAGGCCCGTCAGAGCCAGCAAGGAATCCATGTAGTCCGGCTCTTCCTGAAACTGCAGGCGGCCTTCGTACTGGTAGTTGAAGTTGATGTTGTGGCCGGCAACGATGCTGGCGATGCGCGTGCCATCCAACGCACCGCTGGCAGTGTGCTTGTCCAGCCCCGCATCCAACCAGCCGTCGATGGCCATCAGCATGGTTAGCTGCGTCGACCACGGCGCCGTCTTCAGCAGCTTGCGCAGGCGCTTGTAGACGTCGGCTTCCACGCGGCCTTCGAACGACTTGACCTTGGTGGCGATGTCGTAATCAGAAAGGTCCGCCCCAACCTTGGAATAGATGCGCGACGTGTCGAGCTTCTTCCAGTTTGACAGTGCCGATCGGCCCGCCAAGAGCCCCTGGTAAAAGCCATCCAGGGTGTCGCCCAGCGGAGTGTTGATCGACATGCCAGTGATAACGACGCGCCTATTCGTCGACAAGGTAGACCTCCACGATGCACAAGCTGGCGACGGTATCGCCACGCATAAGTTGTCCGGCACAGATCACGGTGTATTCATCGCGCTCGACCACTTGCGCCAGGATGTCAAGCTGCGCGCCCGGCCCGACTTCGGCCAGAAACTGCGCATGATGAATCTTCAAGAAGCGCACATCGACGGGCGGCGCTCCCTGATCGGGAACGGCGACGCGCCCGGTCTGCGCGAAGTGCAGAAGGCACAGCCCCAGCTGGCCCATGGTCTCGACCAAGAGCACGCCTGGATAGACCGGTGCGCCCGGGAAGTGACCGACGAAGACAGGATCGTTTTCAGCGATGCGCCGTCGTCCGCGGATCGCGCCCTGCTGCAAGTCGACTGCGCTTATCTCATCGACAAACAGAAACGGCTGACGGTGACGCAGCAGGCGCTCGACTTCGGCCTGGCCATACTGGACCATCGTCGTCGAATCCGACGGTGTCCACAGCGGCTTCTTGCGAGCGTGCTTGGTGATGGATTCGTGGCTAGGAAGCATCCTGCAGCCTCGCGCACATGGCGGAAAAGGCGGTGCGCACATCTTCTGCGCTGTCGGTCTTGAAGCGATCGACACGCTTCCAGCGGGGCGACAGCAGGTTGTACAGCACGCCGCGCGGACCCACTTCGATGAAGCGAGCATTGGGCACGTGATCGCACAAAAGCTCGATCGACTCGCGCCAGCGCACCGATTCGTAGACGTGTCGCAGCAGCAGCTCGACGATGGTGTTCGGGGCTGGCTCGTGCAGAAGCTGAGCCGCCACGTTGGGCAGATACGGTCGCTTGGCTGGCTGGAAGTTGGTCGCTTGCAAGGCGGGGCGCAGAAGCTCGGACACGGGGCGGAAACGCGACGAGTGCATAGGAACGCGCTGCTCGATCACCACCGGATCGATCGAGAATTCGTCTTCCAGAATGCCGATGGCTGCGTTGACCGCGGCGTGCTCGCCGGAGATCACGTGCTGCTGCGGCGAATTCAAGTTGCCGACATCCAGCGAGCCATGGCTGCGTGCGCGCTCGACGACGCTCATCAGCTCGTCGAGGTCGATGGGGAAACAGGACGCCATCGATCCGCCGCAGAGTTCGGCCCCGCGATCGTAGGCAGCGCCGCGCGCATCCACCAAGCGCAGCGCACTTTCAAAGTCCAGGCAGCCGATGTGCACCAGGTGGTTGTATTCGCCCAGGCTCAGGCCCAGCGAATACTCGGCGGTAATGCCCTGGTCTTCCAGGGTCTCAAGGAACAGGTGGTTGGCCAGAAAGACGCCGACCTGCACGTCGCGGTTTTCCGCGAACGCACCCGAGTTGTCGCGGTGATAGTGGTCCAGCAGATCGCGTCCCAGGATCTGTGAGGCCTGCTGCACGCGCGCCCGGTTTTCCGGACGCAGCGCGAACAGCCGCTCAAACATTCCCGAGTCGCGCGAGCTTTGACCGGGGAACATAAAGACGCGTGTCATGGTCACGACCCGAAGTTCTTGAGCGCCCCGCGCTGTCGCAGGCGCCGCACGATGGTGTCTTCGATGATGTTCAGCGCATCATCCAGATCCGCCTTGGTGTGCGCCGCCGTGACCGATGCGCGGAAGCGGACCTGCTCCTCCGGCACCGACGGATAATCAACGGGCGCTAAGAACAGACCTTTGTTGCGCATGTCGCGGCAAAGTTCGTAAAGACCGCGGCGATCGGGGCCGATGACCAGCGGCACAACGTAGCTGCACGACTCGCCGGTATCGATGCCCAGCCCGCGCACGCGCGAACGGAAGTAGTTGGCGTTTTCCCACAGGCGCTGACGAATCGATGGGTCGCGCTTGACGACGGCCAAGCCCGCCATCGCCCCCGCCACAATCGCCGGGGGCAGCGCCGCCGAAAACGTGTACGAGT
>JAYRFD010001266.1:0-1841 GCA_041908565.1 Polyangia bacterium
CGCAAACTGCACGAAGCAGGGCGGCCCCATGCGCCAGCCCATCGCTGCGATGGCGCGCTGCATGGCCAGAAGCGTCGCTTCGCCGTTTTGCACGATGGCATTTGGCGACAGACCGTCTCCGACGATTAGCTGCACATCCGGCTGCGCGCCCTGCGCAATGTGCGGAGCCAGAGCGGCCTTGGATGCATCGTCCAAGCGACGCCCATAATTGGGATACAGCAGGTATTCGTTGCGGTCGCGACACTGGCTGCGCAGCGACAGCAACCCCAAGCGCTTGGCAAAGTCGGCTGGCACTTCGCTGTGCACGGCATCGCGCGCATCGGCGTGGCCTTCGCGCGTGCGCAGGGCGTCATCGGTGCGCAGGCGGTTGCCAGCCCGCCCCATCGCAATGCGCGACGGAGTCAGCGCCACCAAGCGCGCAAGGCCCGCATCATCGATGGGATCAGCGACCGCGTGTATGGGACGCGGCGGCGGTGTGCAGGCTTCGCCCGCGGCGGATCCACCTGCGGCTTGCGCCAGCGAACCACCGCCTAGCAACGATCGAACGGCTTGCGTGATGCGCGCCGGAGTCAGGGCGTCGACCCCACCGGAACCGTTGGTTTGCGCTTGTCGCAGCACGGCATCGACGATGGCATTGACGACGCTGTCATCGCAGGCAGCAGCACCTGCAGGACCAGGACAGGGACGTGCGGGACGCAGGCTCATGGCGTGCGGCTCCAGGTGGGCGTGCCCTTGGGTTGCGATCGACTGACGAAGACCGGGCGGCTTTCGCCAAACAGCAAGGGACGCAGATCGTCGCGACGCAGAAACACCGACGCATCGCCGGCTCGATCGCTCAGCCGACCGTTTCGCCACAGGCCCATGCGTTCCAGCCACGCTTCAAATTCGGGCGTCGGTCGCAGGCCATAGATTTCGCGCAGCGTGGCGTTGTTGTGAAACGACGTCGTCTCGTAGTTCAGCATCACGTCGTCGCCGGCTGGGATTCCCATCAGGTAGTTGACCCCCGCCGAGGCCAGCAGCATTTCCAGGTTTTCCAGATCGTTCTGATCGCACTCAGCGTGGTTCGTGTAACAGGCATCGCAGCCCATCGACAGACCGCTGAGCTTGCCCATGAAGTGATCTTCCAAGCCAGCGCGCGTGATCTGCTTGCCGTTGTGCAGATATTCGGGGCCGATGAAGCCGACGACGCTGTTCACCAAGAAGGGCTTGTACCGTCGAGCCAGCCCATACGCGCGCGCCTCCATCGTCACTTGATCAGTGCCATGGTGCGCATCGGCCGACAGCGCAGTGCCCTGCCCTGTCTCGAAGTACATGACGTTTTCACCGCGGGCCGTACCAAGCTCGTGCGTCATCGCCAGGGCTTCGTCCAGCACCGCGATGCTGACGCCGAAGTTCTTGTTTGCCCCTTCGGACCCGGCAATCGACTGGAAGCACAGGTCCAGCGGAGCCCCGCGCTGCATCGCTTGCATCTGAATCGTGACGTGCGAAAGAACGCAGTTCTGCGTCGGTACGCCCAGCTTGTTCATCAGCGCCTTGGTGCGCGACAGAATTTCGATCGTCGACTCGACGGTTTCCGTGGATGGGTTGACGCCGATCACGGCATCGCCATTGCCGTAGCTAAGGCCATCCAGGATCACCGCCAAGATTCCTTCGACCGAGTCGCGCGGGTGATTCGGCTGCAGGCGCGACGAGATGCGCCCTGGCAAACCCAGCGTGTTGTTGCAGCGCACGACCACACGCAGCTTCCTGGCGGCCACCACCAAGTCCATGTTCGACATGATCTTGGCGACGCCGGCGATCATCTCGGGCGTCAGGCCCGGCGACACCGCCAGCATGTCTTC
>JAYRFD010001267.1:0-4434 GCA_041908565.1 Polyangia bacterium
CTGCGCTTCGATGGCGCCAGCACCTATGTGCGGCTGCCGGCCATCGCCCAGAACCTAGCCGCTGGCTTCACGCTGGAAGCCTGGGTGTACCCGGCAGCCGTCGGCAGCTGGGCCCGCATCGTCGATATCGGACAGGGCATGCGGGCCGAGAACATCTATTTTTCACGCTACGGCACCACGAACCGCGTGGCCCTGCGCATCTATTACAGCGGGGCCAGTTACAGCGAGGTGCTGACCACGGCTTCGGTCCTGCCCACCAGCGCCTGGACGCACCTCGCGGCGACCCTGGACGCGACAGGCCAAGTGGCGATCTATGTGAACGGCGTCGCCAGCGCGATCACCATCGGCGGCGTCACCACGAACAAGCTCGACCCGGCCAAGCTGCCCAAGGCGGGCATCACCCGCAACCTCTGCTACATCGGCAAGAGCAACTGGACCTGGGACAAGAACTTCCAGGGCCAGATGGCCGAGGTCCGCCTGTGGGATCGCGCGCGCACCGCCGAGGAAATCCTTGCGGCTCGCGACCAGCGGCTGTCCGGTCAGGAGCCCGGCCTGCTGGGCTGCTTCCGCCTCAATGAGACGCAGGGAACGTTGGTTCGCAACCTCTCTGCTCGCCTCGGCCACGGCACAGGGTTTGGCGATCTGGACTGGGGCACCGTGGCGCCAAGCTTGGGCCAGGGGCCGCCGCCGCCGCTGCCCGTGAAGGTGGTTCCGACCGGGGCTCCGCCACCAGCCACGGCCCCTAGCGGACTTGCCACGTGGAATGTCGGCGCCTCGCTGAACACCGGCGACTCGCTGATTGACACCGCGATGATGGCCTATGCCCAGAACGACATCTCGTTCGACCTTCTGGGCGTAAGCGCCAAGCTGCGGCTGGGTGGGCAGATGACCATCTGGCCGCTGCAGTCGCAGATCTCGTTCGGCGGCTCGCTCAGCTTGCTGACCCCGACGAGCTATCCGCTGGGCGAAGCCGTGCTGACGCTGAACAAGGGCGCATCGCCGATGGTCTATACCCTGCGGGTTAAGCCGAGCTTCCCGGTGGCGCAGATGGTGCAGACCGCCGTGGGGTCGACCCCGGTTGCCGGGGTAGTGAATGCCCTTCTGGTGCCGTTCCTGAACCTGTTTGCCAGCTGCACCCTGCTGATTGCCAGCGAGTCTGGAACCGACCCCGAGGTCGGCGACTACGGCAAGGGCCTAAACCTGTATTCGACGCAGAAGATGAGCGACCTGCCTGGGCTCAGCGAGCTGCATCGCGCGCTGCCCATGCTCGGGCTCGACTCGCGCTCGCTGGTTCTTGCGGTGCGGCTCAACTCGCCCAAGGAATTTACGATCACTGGCAGCGCCCTGCTCAACCTGAAGATCATCGACAGCGCGCCGCTTTCCCTTGAGTTCAACGAGATCGGCCTGAACCTGAGCAGCGGGCTGGGCGAGGCGGCGTTTGGTGTCACGGATCGCTTCACGCTGAAGCTCTTTGGCGAGGTCGTGGTCTTCCGTGGCGGCATCTCGGTCGAGAAGGGATCGTCGGGTAGTGCCGTCGCGGTCTGGGGCGCGCTCGACCCCGACGAGGCCAAGTATCCCGGGGGCCTGTGGCGCAATCCCTGGGGCCTGCCGGGCCTGGCCATCGGCGGCTTTGGCGTCGAGCTGAAGCTAACCACCACGCCCCCGTTTATCGGCATCGGCGTCCGCGGCGAGATTCACATCGGCGATGGCCTGCTGGGCGGCAGCATGGCGCTTTGCATCGATCCCGCCAACTACGACAAGAGCATCCTGGTCATCGACAGTCCGGAAGGCATCGATCTGCCGCGCCTCATCAATGCCTTCGTTAGCACCACGGGCATCCCTGGCCTCGGCTTCCTCGACGATCTGCTCGATGTTCGGCTTACGGACCTGCTCCTTTACTTTGCGCCCAATGGCGGAACCATTGCGGGCAAGACCTACGATCCCGGCATCTCGCTGGGCGCGACGCTCGACCTGTGGGGCTTCCACGCCAGCCTGTTTGGCAGCGTAAGTCCCACCACGGGTCTGATCCTCCAGGGCCAGGCCGACCGCATGGCCATCGAGGTCGGCGGCATCGTGCTCTTCCAGTTCTCGGATGTCTCGGGCGCTTTGGGGCCGCGTATGGATGTGGAAGCCACGCTGTCGCGCCAGGGCATCTTCTACAGTGGTCGCCTGAAGCTTCTGGGCAGCCTGTACGACAGCTACCAAGAGCTGTCGATCGATCGTTCCGGCCTGCAGTTCAAAGCCCAGACCCAGCTCGGCGCGCTGGAGCTGCGCTGCAAGCGCAGCGAATTCTTCCTGGCGGTCGCGCCGGTCGTCCCTTTCCGCTTCGGCGTACTGGGCTTCACCGTGACGGTCAAGGTCAGCGTGCGCATCGAGAACTTGGTGAACGACGACGGCTATCGGCAGTCGCTGTCGTTTACCTGCTCGGTCCTGGGCCAGAGCTTGACGCTGGGACCGGTCACCTGGGGTGTTGCCCTGACCGATCTCGAATCGATCCTTGGGGTGTTTGAGTGGTTCTTCGCGGACTTCATCAAGGGCTTCTTCACCGACATCCTGGGGCAAGGTCTGAAGGTCGCCTTCGAGTGGGTGGCGGACAACCTGACCGACATCGCCGAAGAAGCGATCGAGCTGTTCAAGTCGGCCGGTGCCGCCATCACGGACATCGCCAAGAATGTCTACGAA
This sequence comes from Polyangia bacterium, assembly GCA_041908565.1. GTDB lineage: Bacteria > Myxococcota_A > Polyangia > Palsa-1104 > JAEUJZ01 > JAEUJZ01. Next base: position 2,683 of record JAYRFD010001267.1, read on the forward strand.
GTGTTCGACGTCGCGGCCGGCGAGCTTGTGAGCTTCCTGGGCACCAGCATCAACGAAGCCGCAGCCATCCTAAAGGATGTGCTTCTGCTGGGAGCCAAAGAGGCCGCCGAGGTGCTGGGGACCGCGTTTGGCGCCTCCGCCGCGGCGGTGAAGGAAGCGCTAGCCGTGGCCGAGTATGCGGCAGATGAGATCGCGGCCGTGGGTGAGGAGCTTTGGGATGCCCTCGACGACGCCGCTGGGTATCTGGATCCGACGAGCTGGTAAGGAAGGGGAGCGCGATGGCCAACAAACAGAATGAGCCAAGTTCGGCAGCCGGGGAGCGAGCAGGGGGCGACGGACCGGGGATTGGCAAGACCCGCCTCCTTTTGCAGTCGGTACTCGGGGGTGTGGACAGCGAAGCGCTGCGCCTGCATGAAGAAGTGCTGCGGACCTGTCCCGGCCGCGGCCATGATCCCAGCGAACTTATCGAGCTGTCGGTCAAGATCTCGCGGGGCAGCTTCTCGCAGAATCGCTATGGGGCGGCGCTGACCTGGGATCCCAGCCATCGCACGGGGATCGCCGAAGGCATCTTCAACGCCGCTCCCGGCCTGCGGCTGCGCGGGGCGCTGCGTCGGCCCGAGGTCGCGGCGCAGGCAACGGAGGGGGAACCCGCTGCGGCTGCGCCAGAGGAGACGCCGGTCGAGCGCGAGCTGCGCGAGTTTGCTCAGCGCCAGGGGCGCTTCTTCTCGGCGCTGGCCTATGACCTGGATGCCCGACGCTACAAGCTGTACCTGTTCAAGCATCGCCCCAGCCACTTCCTAGAGGATGTCGATCTGCTGGGCCGCGCTGCGGAGCTGCCGTCTCTGTCGTACATTCGCAGCCTGGAAGTGGGGATCGACGATCTCGCGCCCCTGCTGCAGCCGCTCTACTTCAAGCTGCGCTTTGAGCGTCCACCGCTGCCGCCCGAGCAGACCCGGTCCACCTCGGACAGCCTGCCGGCGCGTCGGCGACCCGAGGAGATCCTGCAGCCTGATTTCAGTCCGCATCCGCTGCTGTCGCCTCGCCTCCTTTCAGTCGAGCCCGCTCAGCGCGAGGTCATCACGACGAGCCTGCGCGCCATCCTGGGTCAGCGCGCGCTGCCCAACGATCCGGTGGTGAAGTTCGTGCCGCCGCCGACTGTAGATGTCAGCGGGGCGCCGCGCACCGTCACCGCGGACGACTTCCGCGCCCTACCTTACGGCGTAAGTCTGAACCTGCTCGATCCGCAGCACATCGCCCATGTGGAAGATCACGCCGATAGCATCCTTGCGTTCGCCGAAGCCTTCGGCTGCCGAGCCGCCGCCGCGGCCTGGCTGGCGCGCGTCAAGCCGTTCGAGTGCTTCTTGAGCTATCTCGGCATCGGGCCCGACTCTGTCACGCTGTACTACCGCAGCACCAGTCTGCGGCGTGGGCGGCCCGCCCCCCATTTCCTTCGCCGAGGTCAGGGGTCCGCGCACGGGGCCGGGCAAGCGCCGCAAACTTCGCCGGCCTAAGCGAGCTGTTCCCGCCGCGACCAAAGCCCGATCCGACACCAACGGAGGATGCCACGCTGCCCACTCAGGGGCGAGCGCATGGCGTCCACCAGGCATGCAGCCTGTACCGTCGACCATCGCCATGGATCAGCGCCTTCTTCTCGGGCACCCAGCCCGGCGCAAGCTGCTTCGCCACGCGCTGGATCGACAGGCCACCCCAGCCGGTGTAGCGCCGCAGCTTCTCGCGATCGGCCTCATCCCA
>JAYRFD010001268.1:0-4186 GCA_041908565.1 Polyangia bacterium
GGATGCTCGGCCGTCCACTCGGCAAACAGCTCGTCTCGAACCTGCCACAGCGCCGGGAAAAACTGCGTCCGCAGGCCGCGCTCTAGCAGCTCCGAGTGCTTGCCCTTCAAAGACGGCGTCCCGACGCCAATCGTGCGGTACACCAGCAAAATATGGCGGTTGCGCCACTCTTGCAGACGCAGATCCAGCTCGACCAGGTCTTCTGCCACCGCGTACAGCGACGGCCAGCGACGGGGCTCGCGATAGATCTCGGCTAGCGTGCGCTCTTGCCGTTCCAGCAGCGACGCAAAGTGCGGCCACAGCTCGCCTGGTGCGGCCAGCATGCGACGAAAGCCTGGCGACTCCTGGCCCGAGCCGCGGCCCAGCACAGCGCGGATGCGCATGTAGTCGGCGGAGCTCAGCGTGTACAGCACCTCCATCCCCTCCAACAGCAGGCGTTGGACGGAATGGACGCGGCGCAGCAACACCGTCACTTCCCCCAGCTCGTCACGGTCCAAAAGCGTCGCGACGCGGCCCAGCTCCTGGTCGATGAGCTTCATCCACAGCTCGGCACTTTGATGCACGACCTGGAACATCAGCTCGTCGGGACACGAGAGCTGCGCAGGGCCTTTTTGCAGGCTCAGCAGCTCAGGCACACGAAGGTACAGCTCGTAGTCAGTGGGCGGCGCGGGCATGGCACAGAGATATCACGCCCGGTCCCGCCAGTCACCGACCTTACCCCGTGTGCTTAGTCGCCCGCTTCGCTGCCGTTCAAGTCGACCTTGCGCGGCCCCATGATGCCGGCTTCGGTCCGCATCGCCGATGCCTCGCCGTCCAGCCCATAGTCGCGCATCTTGTCGTACAGCGCGCGCCGGCTGACCCCCAGCCACGAAGCCGTCTGGCTGTTGTGGCCGCGATGCATCTTGAGGGCCTTGAGGATGAAGTCGCGTTCGCACCTGCGAAGATACTTCGCTAGGCGCCCTTCGGATCGAGGTCTTCTTGCAGTTGTCACCAGAGCTACATTACAAATTTTTTTCAAATAGTGCAACGACTTCCCAGCGCTTTTCGTGGTCCAAAAACCGCACCAAATGGGCAGCCAACAACGGGGCTCTGACCTCTCAAGAAGCGCCCAGTCCCCGTCGCCAAGCTGAGAGCTTCACTTCCCGCCCGCCGAGCTTCCCGGGGTGGGCGTGGTCGGCACTTCGGGTGGGTGTGTATGCGCATCCGCAGGAGACGTCCCCGCATCGACGGGCGGATCGGCCGCTGGCTTTGGCCCAGGCACCGGCGGCAGGAACTTGCCAAGCAGGTTGCCGCTGCGCCAGTACCCGTCGAGATACACAAAGAAGTCGTAGCGCAGGCCCTTCGCCTCGGTCTTGCGCTTGACGCGGACCGTGTAGATCGGCGGCTTGTTGAGCAGCGCCGCCAGAACAGCGCGATCAGTATCTGTTTGCTCCGATACGGGAAGTTGATCGATGCGCGTGACCGAGATGTCGTCGTACTTTTTCTCGTAGACGTGTGCCACAAGCTCGACGGCGCCGGCATTGACCAGCGATCCCAGCATCGCCTGATAGCGTGCCCACAGCGCTTGCCCCTGTGCCGGACCAAGCAGGCTCGTCAGCTGCGGCTGCGTCATCACAAACGATCGCATCAGCTCATGCACGCGGTTGCGATCGTCGGCTTTGCACGCGGCCAAGATGTCGTGCCACAGGCGCGACAGCTCCTCGGGACTGCTCTGGTACATGCCGGGCTTGACCAGCGGTTCCGGCGGCGGCTTCTTGCAGCCCAGCGTGGTGGCGGCGCAGAACAAGCCCAGCGTCAAAAGCAGACGGCGGCGGCTTGGCGCAGTGCTGCGTGGCGATACCTGCGAGCCAGAGAGCGACTCACCCGATGCGAGCGTCGTGTTCGGCATAACGATCCGTTGTACGCGCAAGCGCCACGCGCCTCAACTTCGTGCGCGGCTCACCGGTCGATCAATCCGATCGGTCGGTCGAGAGGCCGGTCGATCGCTCGCTCAGTCAGGCCATAGCCCTGCCCTACCCTCGATCGCTGGCTTGGGTTCGCCCCGGCGAGCTCAGTCAGGCGGCAGTTGCGGAAGCGGCTGGGACATCGACGCGCAAGCCGGCTAGCAGCTCGCCCAGGCGCTCGCGCTCGACGGGCGCCGATGCCGGATTGTCCAGCTCGGCCACCAGCTGACCGCGATAAAAGACCCCGATGCGATCGCACAGGGCGCGTAGCTCATCCAGTTCGGACGACACCAGCAGAATGGCGCAGCCGTGATCGCGCGCAGCAAGCAGCGTCTGATGGATCGCTTGCACTGCCCCGATGTCGACGCCGCGAGTTGGCTGAGCCACCACCAGCACCTGCACCCCTGCGCGGCCTTCATGCCCATCGGCCAGGGCCCGCGAAAGCAGCAGCTTCTGCTGGTTCCCGCCCGACAGCGATCGCGCCAAAGCAGTGCAATCCGGCGGGCGCACATCGTGCTGCGTCAATAGCTGCGCGGCGTCTTTGGCCAGCCGACTCTGGTCGATTAGCCAGCCCGTCAGCCAGCCGCCTGCCCATCGGTCCACCGGCCCCGGTTCCGTCGGGTTTCCCGATGCGCCGTGACGATAGCGATGCTGTCGTCCCAACAGCAGGTTTTCCGCCAGCGAAAAGTCCAGCACCAGGCCATGCCGCTGCCGGTCTTCCAGCACCCAGGCCATGCCGGCTTGCCGACGCGCTTCGACGCTGTCTTGCGTGATGTCCTGCCCGCGCAGGACGATGGTGCCCGACGCACAGGGAAGAAGCCCGGCCAAGGCCAAGCACAGCTCGGTCTGCCCATTGCCCTCGACGCCTGCGATTCCGACGATGGTCCCCGGTCGCAGATCCAGGCTGACGCCACGGACGCGATCCACCCCATCGCGCACCACATGCAGATCGCGCAAGGCCAGCACCGGATCAGCCTGGGACGCCAGCGGAGCGGTCGCCGTCGACTGTCGATTGACCGGCACCAGCGTCCGCCCGACCAGCGCATGGGCTAGCTCGCGCGCCGAAAACTGCGATCGCTCGACCTGCGCGACGACCTGCCCGGCCCGCAGCACGACGGCGCGGTCCGCCACTTCCAGCACTTCGTCCAGCTTGTGCGTGACGATCAGCAGCCCACCCTGCTGCCCTTCCCCGACGAAGCGAGCCCGCAGCTTGCGCAGCATGGTGATCGCCTCTTTCGGCGTCAGCACGGCGGTCGGTTCATCCAAAAGCAGGCAGCGTGCCCCACGATAGAGCGCCTTTAGGATCTCGACGCGCTGCGCCTCGCCGACGCTCAGCGAGCCTACGTGACGCCCAGGCTGCACCTGCAGTCCGTAGCTGTCGGCCAGCGCCTGCACTTCGCGCTCGGCTCGCGAGCGATCGAAAAAGACACCCAGTCGACGCGGCTCGCGCCCAAGGACGATGTTTTCGGCAACCGACAAGCGAGGCAGAAGCAGGAAGTGCTGGCTGACCAGGCCCACGCCGCAGGCGATCGCTCGTTCCGGCGAAGCCGTCACCGGGCTGCCGCCGTAGCGCGCCTCGCCCGACGTCAGCGGCACCAAGCCGTACAGAGAGTGCAGCGCCGTCGACTTGCCGGCGCCGTTTTCCCCCAGCAGCGCCACAACCTCGCCCGGCTGCACGGACAACGAGACCCCCTGGATTGCCGGCCGCGCGCCGTAGCAGACCGTGCCATCGCGTAGCTCGCACAGCGCCGGTCGAGCGGGCAGCACGCCAGGGGGCGGCAGCACGTGCTCGGCCACGTCGACGGTCGTGGCCTGCGCATCCACGCCACGCTGCGCGGGGGTCATAGGGCGCCTCCCGTTTGCGCGGGCTGAGCGGGGTCGGAATGGCTGGGGGCGGGGGTTGCGCGATCGCCATCGACCCGCACGCGCCCGGTCACGATCTGCTGACGCAGCGCTTCAACCCGCTGCCGCACGTCTTTGGCGATCATGCCGCGGGACGGTTCGTCGTAGACGTAGTCAACGCCGCCTTCGGCCAAGCCAAACACCCGCACGCCACTTTCAAAGCGGCCGCGCTGCAGATCGGCGATGACCTCGAACACGCTGACATCGACCCGCTTGATCATCGACGTCAGGATGACGCCCGGCGCTTCGTCCCACTGATCGCAGTCGACGCCAATCGCCTTCTGCTTGTGCTCGCGCGCTGCCTCAAAGACGCCAAGCCCCGTCGAGCCGGCCGCATGGAA
>JAYRFD010001269.1:0-16577 GCA_041908565.1 Polyangia bacterium
GCGCTGCTGGTCGCGCATGTCGCTCGCGGTGGTCTGCGCCGTCGCTGGTCGCGCGGAGAGCTGTGGCGTCAGCTGTATCAAATCGGCAACCGCTCGCTGCTGTTTGTGCTGGTGACGCTGGGCTTCATCGGCATGGTGCTGGTGTTTCAGACCTGCCTGCAGATCAACCGCGTCACCGGCGATCTGTCGCAGGTCGGTGCGGAATTCGCGAAGATCTTGGTGCACGAATTCGGCCCCTCGCTGACCGCCATGATGCTGGCCACGCGCGTCGGAGCCGGCATCGCCGCCGAGATCGGATCGATGGTGGTCACCGAACAAGTCGATGCCCTGCGCATGTGCGGCGTCGATCCCATCGAGTACCTGCTGGCTCCGCGCTTTTTGGCCATGCTGCTGATGACCTCGATCTTGACGGTCTTCGGCGTCAGCGCAGCACTGGGCATGGGCGCGCTGACCGCGTACCAAAGCTTCCATGTGCCGTTCGAGGTCTTCTTCGACTTCAGCAAGGTCACGCCCGGTGACCTGATCACCGGACTTGGCAAGTGCGTGTGCTATGGCGCGGCCATTCCCGGCGTCGCCGGCTTCTGCGGCTTCCGCACCACCGGCGGCTCGGAAGGCGTTGGCTGGGCGACGACCCGCGCAGTGGTCGCGTCGTCTTTCGCGGTGATCTTGCTCGACTTTTTCCTGTCGGGCGTCGCCATGTTCACGCTGCAAGCCAGCCACTGAACGCTTGCACGGTGGCCCAGGCGCCTTGCCGGCCCAAGAACTGCGTCCGGTCGCGAATTCGACGCTGACAATTGCCGCCAAGTCCGCGGAATTTCTCTGTTTTCCGAGGGAGATCCGACAGACACGGAATTACGAAAAATTACATTTTGGTGACAACTTCGACTGCCCCTCCGGGCACTTAGTGAGGTGTCCACAGGAACCATCACCATGTCGACCTTCCTGACCACGATGCAGTCTGTTTGGCAATCCCTTCAGTCCTTCGGGAACACCTATGTCGTGAGCTGGCTCGCCGCTTACGACAAGCTGCTGATCGGCGCGTATCTGCTGGTGTTTATCGCACTGGCGGTCTACGGCTTCCACCGATCGACGCTGGTGTACCTGTACTTCCGCTACCGCGACCGCCGGCCAGAGCCCCTTGGCCGCATGCCCGAGCTTCCCAAGGTCACGGTGCAGCTTCCCATGTTCAACGAGATGTACGTGGCCACGCGTCTGCTGGATGCCGTCGATCGGATCCGCTACCCGCGCGATCGCTTCGAAGTGCAAGTCCTGGACGACAGCACCGACGAAACGCAAGAGCTGTGCAAGAAGAAGGTCGCAGAGCTTCGCGCCAACGGCCTGGACATCACCTACATCCACCGCACCGATCGCACGGGCTTTAAGGCCGGCGCCTTGGAAAACGGACTTAAGACCGCCAAGGGCGAATTCGTCCTGGTCTTCGACGCCGACTTCCTGCCCGAGCCCGATGTTCTGGAGCGCACGATCCACTTCTTTTCGGATCCCAAGGTCGGCATGGTGCAGGTGCGCTGGGAACACTTGAACCGCGACTATTCCCGTCTGACCGAGCTGCAGGCCCTGCTTTTGGATGGCCACTTCGTGATCGAGCACACCGCGCGTCACCGCTCGGGCCGCTTCTTCAACTTCAATGGCACGGCGGGCATCTGGCGCCGATCGGCGATTCAAGACGCCGGTGGCTGGCAGCACGACACGCTGACCGAAGACATGGATCTTTCGTACCGTGCACAGCTGCGCGGCTGGCAGTTTGTGTACCTGCCGGATGTCGTCTCTCCCGCCGAGCTTCCCGTCGAGATGAATAGCTTCAAGAGCCAGCAGTTCCGCTGGGCCAAGGGATCGATCCAGGTCGCCAAGAAGCTGCTGCCGACCATCATGCGATCGAATGTTCCCTTCGGTGTGAAGATGGAAGCGTTCTTCCACCTGACCAACAACTTCGCCTATCCGCTGCTGTTCCTGCTGTCGCTGTTGCTGCTGCCCAACCTGCTGGTGCGCACCACCCACGGCCTGCGCGAAGTGATCCTGATCGACCTGCCGCTGTTCTTCGGAACGACGCTGTCGGTCTGTGCTTTCTACATCACCAGCCAGCGCGAGATCGCGCCCCGTAGCTGGTGGCGCGTCATCAAGAGCCTGCCGCTGATGATGTCGCTGGGCATTGGCCTGTGCATCAACCAGTCGCGCGCCGTCCTGGAAGCGCTGTTCACCAACGAGTCCGGCGAGTTCGTGCGCACGCCCAAGCACGGCGTGCAAGCCCGTCTTGAAAAGTGGACCGGCAAGAAGTACCGCGCCGCCAAGACCCTGGTGCCGGCCATCGAAGTGATGTGCGCCATCTACTTTGCGATCGCGCTGGTGCTGGCCCTGTTCAACGGTCACTACCTGTCGCTGCCCTTCCTGCTGCTGTTCTTCGGCGGCTACGCCTACGTCGGTACGCTCAGCGTCTATCAAGCGCGCTAAGTCACGACGGCTTCGCCCTCCCCCTTTTCAGGTAGCACCCCAGAAGGACTCGCCGGTTTGCCCTTCCATGCTGTATGGCGCAAGGCTCGCCGGAAGCTGATCCTGATCGCGACTCTCCTCGTCTCTCCTGTCCTCGCTCTGCTAGTCACCGCGGCCATCTTGCGCTTGGTGCCGCGCGCACCGCTTGCAGCGTCCTATTCGTCTTCGATCGCGGTTCGTGATCGCGAGCATCGCCTGCTGCGCCTGACGCTGTCCGACGACGACAAGTACCGTCTGTGGACACCGCTGTCGGGCATCTCGCCCAACTTGGTGGCGGCGATGCTGCTGCACGAAGATCGACACTTCTATCGCCACTTCGCGGTCAACCCCATGGCGCTGTTGCGCGCCGTCTATGTCACGTACGTCGCGCGCGAAAGGCGGGTCGGTGGATCGACGATCCCGATGCAGCTTGCGCGCTTGCACTACCGCATCAAGTCGCGCAGCCTGCGCGGCAAGCTGTCGCAGGTCGCCCACGCGATCTACTTGGAGCTGCGCTATCCCAAAGACGAGCTCTTAGAGGCGTACTTAAATCTGGTGCCATTCGGCCAGAACATCGAAGGCGTCGCCGCAGCCAGCCAGATCTATTTCGGCAAGTCGGTGACCAAGCTGCAGCTACCCGAAGCGCTGACCTTGGCGGTCATCCCGCAGAGCCCGCTGCGCCGCGGCTCCGTCGTGCGAGAGACGGAGCCCAGCCCGGTGACAGACGCCGGGTCGACCGGTACGCAGGCGCTTCTGCGCGCGCGCGCGGTGCTGTACGAAAAGTGGATCGCGGCCCATCCCGCAGAAAAGCGCGACGAAGGTCTGATCAAGCTGCCGTTTTCGCTGCGCGATACCCACGACCTGCCGTTTCGTGCGCCGCACTTTGTCGAAGCCGTACTCGCCCAAGCCCGCATCGACGGAGCCGGCGCAGCCAAGCGGGCAGCCCATGACAAGTCCGGTCGCGATCGCAACAACCAGATCACGACCCTGGACCTGCCGATTCAGCAGCTGATCGAAAAGCAGATCAAAGGCTACGTCGCGCGCAACCGCCGCATCGGCATCGAAAACGCCGTGGCCATGCTGATCGACAGCCGCGACATGAGCGTGCGCGCCGCCGTCGGCAGCGCCGACTTTTTCGACGCCAAGATCGAAGGCCAGGTCAGTGGCTTTCTGGCGCGGCGCTCGCCGGGATCGACGCTGAAGCCGTTCATCTATGCGCTGGGCATGGACCAGGGCGCGATTCATCCGCTGACCATGCTGAAGGACGCGCAGCTTGCCTTCGGTGCCTACAGCCCCGAAAACTTCGATGGGCGCTTCGCCGGCCCGGTGTCGGCCAAGGAAGCGCTGGTTCGTTCGCGCAACGTGCCGGCGCTGACCGTCGCGGCCAAGCTGACCAACCCCAGCTTCTATGCCTTTTTGAAAAGTGCGGGCGTCGCTCGCCTGAAGTCGGAAGAACACTACGGCCTGTCGCTGGTGCTGGGCGGCGGCGAAGTATCGATGGAAGAACTGGCCGCCCTGTACGCGATGCTGGCCAATCGCGGCGTGCTGCGGCCGCTGCGCTATCGCCAGGGCGATGCGGCGGTATCGGGTGTCCGCCTGCTGTCGGAAGAGTCGAGCTTCATGACGGTCGAGATGCTTAAAGACAACCCGCGTCCGGGCGATGCCGAGACCAACAGCCTGCGCTTCACCGTCGAGCCCTATCGTGCCGCGTGGAAGACCGGCACATCGTATGGCTTCCGCGACGCGTGGACGGCCGGCACCTTGGGCCCCTATGTGCTGGTTGTGTGGATCGGCAACTTCAATGGCGAAGGCAACCCAGCCTTTGTCGGTGTGTCGGCGGCCGCTCCGCTGTTCTTCGCCATTGGCGATGCGCTGTTCGCGCGCCTGCACGACCTGAATGAACCGCCGCGTCCCCTGCCCAACAACCTGACCCGCGTGCCGGTGTGTGCCGTGTCCGGGCAGCTTCCGTCGAAGTTCTGTCCGCAAAAGAAGAACACGTGGTTCATCCCCGGTCGATCGCCGATCGACACCTGCCAGATCCATCGACCCGTCCTAATCGACGAGCTAACCGGCAAGCAGATCTGCCGCAGCGACCCCAGCGGCAAAAGGCGCGGTCGATTGGAAGTGTATGAGTTCTGGCCCTCGGATCTGCTGCGGCTGTTTCAGCAGGCGGGACTGCCGCGGCGAACCCCACCACCGGCGGAAGGACCCGGCTGCGATCTGACCGCGCAGGCCAGCCAAGGGCAGCCCCCCACCATCACATCGCCCCTGCGCGGCGTGGTGTACACGCTGACGTCCGGCAGTGGCCTGCGCGACAACGATGGGGATCGGCGCGACAGCATCGGCCTGTCTGCGATCACCGATGCCGACGCCAGCGAGGTCTTCTGGTTTGTCGGTGGATCGCTAATCGGTCGCTCGAAAACAGGACAGTCCTTCCTGTGGAAGCTGCCGACGTCGCCCGGCAAGTACATCCTGCGTGCCGTCGATGATCACGGTCGATCCGATACGCGGGAACTGACGGTCGCTCGATCCAACTGAATGTCGATTCAGAAAACTGAATCCGAATTCAGTACAGCTTGAATTCCAGCAGACGACCTTCCAGCGGACCGTTGAACAGGATGTGGCGCGCGCTGGGACGCAGGCCAATCTGCTTCGCCAAGTCCAAGTTCGCGGTGTAGACAAACGCGCTGTAGCCGGTGAAGCGTCGCTTCAGGGTATCGCCCAGGCCACGGTACAGACTGACCAACTCGTCGGGGGTGCTCATGCGCTCGCCATACGGCGGGTTGCACAGGACAATGTGCGGCGCGGCTTCGTTGGGGGTGTGCGCGACGACGGGTGGCTCGATGGTGCGCAGGTCACCAAGCTGCACCTGCGAAAACGGTGACAGGCCCGCGGTGCCCAAGTTCCGTCGAGCGGCGCTGATGGCTTGGCGATCGAGGTCGAAGCCGTACAAAAAGACTCCGGCTCCGCGCACGACGTTGCGGCCAGCCTCTTCCACGACGCGATCGAACTGCGCCCGGTCGTAGCCGCGCCAGCCCATGAAGCCGAAGTGGCGCGCACGTCCGCCGCTGCGCAGCAGGCCCGGGCTCTTGCCCAAGACGCGCAAGCCCGCTTCGACCAGCAAGGTTCCGCTGCCGCAGCACAGATCGACGATGGTCGGCAGCATCGGGCTGCCGTCGGCGGACAGGGCCGGCGGTCCAGGCGGCAATCCGCGCAGCGCGATCTCGACGAAGGTCGCGGCCAGGGTTTCTTTCAGTGGCGCTTCGACAGACGCAACGCGATAGCCGCGCTCATGCAGCGGCGTGTCCGAGCTATCGATCGAGATCACCATGCGTGGCGTCCCGCGCCCCCCACGCTCGCCCGGCGTGGCGGCGGAATACAGCTGAACGTGGATGCGCAGATCTGGCGCCTGAACCGATACATCCGGCCGTCGGCCAAAGCGCGCGCGAAAGCGATCGCAGATCGCGTCTTTGACGCGCAGCGCGACGAACATGCTGTTGCTCAGACCGACTTCGGGCAGCGTGCCGTGCGCCGACACCGCCAGCGTCCCCTGCACGCCCAGATACTCTTCCCAGGGCAGACCAAACGCCGCTGCGTACAGATCTTCGGCTCCGCGACACGGAGCATCGACAAGCTGCAGCAGCACACGCGATGCGCAGCGCAGATCAACATTCGCGCGATACAGAACCGAAAGCGGCCCGCGGAACTGAACGCCGCCGGCACCGGGCACCAGCGCAATGTCGACGGCGCCAGGCAGACGCTGTAGCTCGGCTGCGACTTGCGCATCGGCACCCCGCGGACACAACGCGCGATACAGCGGACGACTGCTGCTGTGCGTGGTGGGACGGGCCGAAGGTCGCTGCGCTCCCGTTCTGTCTGAGAAGTACGACTCCTCGCGCCGCTCGGGTTCGCGATCGTAGTGCCGTTCGGCACGGCCTTGGAAACGTTCCCGCGGCATGCCGCGATCACCCTGCGAATTGGGAAATGTCATGTCGAAATCCGCCGCAGCCGTATCACATCCGCCGGCGCATTGTCACAGCTTTCGCAGCGCGCCAAGCGGCCCACAGACCGCCACCACACCGCCCGGCCAGCGACGGAAAACAGCCTGCGCGGCGTCCTGATTGACCCCAGCTGTCCGGCGGGAGGAAAATCCAGCCGGAGGTTCAGCACATGAATGAGCGGGGGAGCCGGAAGATTCCAGTTACCGAGAGGCAGTTTCTCTGGGTGCAGGACGATGACAAAGGCGAGGTCACGCTGCACGTCGGGCCGACCATGGTGTCACCCACGGCTGCCGACCGCGTGGTTATCGACGATGGGGATGGTGGCTTTCGTGAAGACACCAGCAGCCGACCGCAGCGTCTGATCGAAGTTGGCGATCACCAGTACGCCGTCCTTTACAACCCACTTCTGGAAAACGACGGCGGCCCCAACGGTCGCTTCCGCGTCGGTCGCAACGAAACGCGACCGCTGAAGAACGGCACGCGGGCCATGATCCCCGGTCCGTGCTCGTTCTACCTGCGCCCCGGACAGCGGGCCGAAGTTCGCGACGCGCACGAGCTATCGGCCAGCCAGTACTTGGTGGTGAAGGTCTACGGCCCGCTTGATGCGACGGCGCCATATCACGATGTGACGGTGCGATCAGCCGCCATCACGCGCGCAACGGCGGAAGCCTTGGATGGTCGCCCGCAGCCCCTGCCCGATTCCGCGGCCAGCAAGCCGCTGATGCGCGGTCAGCTGATTGTGGTTCGGGGCATCGACACGCAGTTCTATATCCCGCCTTCGGGCGTCGACATTGTGCCCGACACGTCGGTCGATGAATCGGGTGCAACGCTTTCCGCTGTGACTGCACAGCGGCTGGTGGCGCAGATGCAGCAGCAGCTACAGGCTGCTCCACCCTCGCCCAAGAGCCCGCCATCGCTTCCGTCTCCAGAGCCCATGGGGCCATCGTTTGATGAGCTGGAAGAGAGCGAAGCCGAGCGTAACAAAGCCAAGCGCGCCGTCGCGCAGTATCAGTCGCAGGCGGCCTTCGTCGATCAGGCCGCGCGCACACGACAGCGCGTACAGGCTCCCGGCAAGCCGATGCCACCGCCAACGCCACCGGTGATCCCGGCCCCGGCAGCGGTCGCATCAGGTCTGGCACGTGCGGAAGTGATTGCGACTCCGCCAGTGCCCAGCGCACCACCCGCCCCGGTCGGCAACATCGACGACCTGCTGGCCAGCGACAGCGTACGCAAAGCCATCGAGCGCGAAGCGCGCCAAGCTCGCTTGGTTCGCCATGCCGCGGTGCTGGGCGAAAAAGAGTTCTGCGTGCTCATCGATCCAGATGGGAAGCGCGAGATCAAAGTAGGCCCGGCCCGCGTGTTCCCAGGTCCGTATGACACGTTCATGACCAAGGGCTCGCGCAATCGTACCTACGACGCGTATGAGCTTCTGCCGCAGCGTGCCCTGTGGCTGCGTGTCATCAGCTCGATCTCGCGCGAAGACATGGCCGCCAAGATGCCGCGCGGCGTGCAGCTTGACAAAGAGATGTATTACCCCGGCGACGAGATCCTGCTGGCGGGGGTGTCAGGCTTCTTCTTCCCGTTCAACGAGATCGAAGTGCTGTCGCCGCAGACCGGCGAAGCGGTGGTCGGCAACGATCACAGCAGCGTGTTCATCGAAGCCATCGGCATCGATCAGAAGTCGGGCATCTATGTTCGCGATCTGACGACCGGCGAAGTGCGCCTGATCCGCGGCAAGCAGTCGTATCTGGTCGACCCGCGCAAAGAGATTCACATCACGCGCACGCTGTCGATCGCCGAATGGAACCTGTGGATCGCGCCGTCCGAGCCGCACAAGATCACCAACAAGGCCATGATGACGCCGTGGGCGGTGTCGATCATCGTGCCGCACAACACGGCCGTGCTGGCGACATCGGCCGCGGCGCAGCGCGTGATCGAAGGCCCCTGCGTCACGCTGCTGGAATACGAAGAGACCTTGGTGCCGCTGCGCCTGTCCACTGGCACACCAAAAAGCGACGAGCATCCGCTGCAGACCTGCTTCCTGCGCACCGTCGGCAACCGTGTATCGGACATCATCGAAGTCGAGACCAGCGACTTCGTCCGCATCCACATCCGCACCAGCTACAGCGTCACCTTCCTGCGCGACCACAAAGACAAGTGGTTCAACTGCGAGAACTACATCCAGGTGATGTGCGAGCACTTGCGTTCGATTGTTCGCAGTCGGATGCGGACGATCGCGCTCTCGGCCTTGTGGCCGCAGGTCTCGCAGGTGGTGCGCGACACCATCCTGGGACCGCGCGGTACAGAGCCGGGCAGCGAAGGTCGCAAGGGCCGCTTCTTCGCGGACAACGGCATGATCGTCACCGAAGTCGAGATCTTGGAAGCCGAGATCCAAGACAGCGTGATTGCCGAGCTGATGAAGAACGTTCAGCGCGAGTCGGTCATGCTGGCGATCGGCGATCGGCAAGCACAGGAAAAAGTCACGTCGGCCAAGCTGCGTTCGGATCTGGAAAAGCTGCAGACCGATCTGCAGATGTCCGGCAAGCAGCGGGAAGCGCAGCTCGGTGATCTGGTGCGCAAGCTGAAGCACGAAGCCGAGCTGTCGAATCTGCGCGAACGCGAGCTGGTGCAAGGCGAACAAGCGCGCTTGTCCAGCGAGCGGGAGATTCTGGAGACGCGCGCCAAGATCGAACGCGAAACGCTGGCGCAGAAAGCTCA
This sequence comes from Polyangia bacterium, assembly GCA_041908565.1. GTDB lineage: Bacteria > Myxococcota_A > Polyangia > Palsa-1104 > JAEUJZ01 > JAEUJZ01. Next base: position 9,204 of record JAYRFD010001269.1, read on the forward strand.
GCTCGACGCACTGACGCGCGAAGCCAGTACCAAGGCCAGCGCGCAGGCCACGCTGCACAGCGAAGAGATCGAGCACCTGAGCCGCATTCGCGCACTGGAAATCCAGCTGCTGGATGCACAGGCGCGCGCCGTGGTGGCCGAGCGGACGTCGGTCCAGCCGCAGCTGGTTGAAGCGCTAACCGCGTTGGGCGACAAGGCTCTGCTTTCGGAAGTCGCGCACAACATGAACTTGGTCTCGCTGTTCCGCGGAAAAGAAGCTGGCGAGATTCTCAAGGACATCGTCGGCGGAACGCGCTTCGCTCCCGCCCTTGCCGAAGCCTTGAGCACCAAGCCAAGCCCTGCCAAGCCCGACACCACGGCCCCCATCAAGAAGTAACCCGCAGTCGTCCCCGCAAGGTCTGCGCAGAAAGCAAGGTCTGCGCAGAAAGCACGGTCTGCGCACCGTCCCGCCACGTACTGGCCGGATGCTCCACCAGCGCCATCCCCGGCGTGGCCCGGATATCCGAGGAGGACTCGACGGGCTACGATGGGCCCATGGCTGGCACAGACTTGGGTTCGGTGGGCCCCCGGTATGAGCTGCGGGCTCGACTGGGTGCAGGCGGCATGGGCGAGGTGTACCGCGCGTGGGATCGCCTGGAAGGACACGAGATCGCGCTCAAGCGCCTGCTGCTGCCGCACGTCGATGTCGTGCAAGTGGGGTCCGAACCACAGCTGCAACGCGCGCCCGCCAGTGATGTCACGCAAGAGATGTCGCGCATCGAGTCTGGGCCGGCGATGGCAGCAGCTGATCAGGCGGCCCCACCGCGATCGGGACCGGTCTTCGCCGTGGACCTGCTTGAACCGTCGCTGCCGTTGTCGGTTCTGCTGACCGATTCGACGCTGCCAAGCAGCCGCGGCACATCGGGCCAGCCCGAAGCCGAGCTACGACTTGCCTTAACGCAGGAGTTCCACACCCTCGCATCGCTGCGCCATCCCAACATCATCAGCGTGCTCGACTACGGCTTTGATGAAGAGCGAGTCCCCTACTTCACGATGGAGTATCTCGCCGAGGCGCAGCCCATCTCGCTTGCCGCACCCGACACCACGCTGCAGGAACGGACCAGCCTGCTCTTGCAGATTCTGCAAGCCCTGCACTACCTGCACCGCCGCGGCATCCTGCATCGCGATCTGAAGCCGGCGAACATCTTGGTGGTGCGTGGGCCGGGCGGTCCCGTCGTCAAGCTGCTGGACTTTGGGCTGGCGGTTCTGCGTCGGGAAGCGGCGCGCAGCCATGCAGAGATCGCCGGCACGCCGGGCTACATCGCGCCCGAGGTCTTGTTCGGATCGCCGCCTTCCGAACAGAGCGACCTGTTCGCGTTCGGCATCGTGGCCTTTCAGATCTTGAGCGGACGCAGCGCCATCGTGCGCGACACATCGGGCGAGCCGATCTTGAGCACCAGCGCCGAAGAGATCCACTGGGATGCGGTGCCACTTCACGACGCCCTGCGCGGCTGCCTGCAGCGTCTTTTGGCCCGCAGTCCAAGCGGCCGCTTTGCGCACGCCGAAGAAGCGGCACACGCCCTGCGATCTGCCGCGCAGATGCAGCAGCCCATCGATGATGAGGCCACACAGGACAGCTTTCTTACGGCGGCCACGCTGGTTGGACGAGAACCCGAGCTGCGTGCGCTTAAGACCGCCCTCAAAGCGGCGCGCGCAGGACACGGCGCGATGTGGCTTTTGGCCGGTGAAAGTGGCGTCGGCAAGTCGCGTCTGTGTGAAGAGCTGAAAGCGCAGGCGCAGGTGCGCGGCATCTCGGTGATGCGTGGACAGGCCGATCGTCACACCGGTGGCCTGGATCTGTTTGTGCCCGCCCTGCGCACCCTGTGTCTGGCCGAGCCGCTAAGTGACCTGGAAGCCAGCATCCTCAAGCCGCTTTTGCCCGATCTTCCGCAGCTGCTTGGACGATCGATCGGCGACGCTCCCGAGCTGTCGACGCAGGCCGCGCGCCTGCGCTTGCTGCTGACCATGGAACACGTGCTTTTGGGCAGCATGACGCCGCTTCTTTTGCTGCTGGAAGACCTGCACTGGGCCCAGCCAGATAGCCTGGATCTGCTGCGCCGCCTGACGCAGAACCTGGCCGATCATCCGGTGCTGATCGTCGCCACGTTTCGCGATGACGAACGAGCCCAGCTGATCAGTGATCTGCCAGGCACGCAGCTGCTGAAGCTGCCGCGGCTTGGCAGCGATGCCGTGGGTGAGCTGATCGATTCGATGGTGGGGCCGATGGCGCATCGAGCCCAGCTGTTGGATCTGCTGCTGCGCGAAAGCGAAGGCAACACCTTCTTCATCGTGGAAGCGATGCGGACCTTGGTCGAAACCAGCGGTGGCTTGTCGAAGCTTTCGCAGTGCGATCTGCCGCGCTCGATCTTCGTCGGTGGCATCCAGCAGGCACTGCAGCGACGGTTGGCTCGCGTCCCCAGCCGCATGCACGCCCTGCTTGGCTTGGCGGCCGTGGCCGGTCGCACGTTGGATGAAGCGGTGCTTGCAGCGGCCAGGCCGGGCATCGACATCGCGCCGTTTCTGCAAAGCTGCAGCGATGTCGGCGTGCTGGAAGTCAGCGAACAGCACTATCGCTTTGCGCACGACAAGCTGCGCGAGAGCGTGCTTGCCGATCTAAGCGCCTCGGACCAAAGCGCCCTGCATGCCCAGCTGGCGCAGGCCATCGAGCGCGCCTATCCCGGCTCTGCCGTGCACGCCGCGCTGCTGTCGCATCACTACCTGGGCGCCGGCATGCTGCGCGAAGCTGGATCGTACGCGGCAAAGGCCGGTGAACAGGCCGTGCTGCGCGGCGCGCTGGCCGAAGCGCAGGTCCTTCTGCGACGCGCCATCGATCTGCTGCCGCAGCGCCGAAGCTCGTACCTGCAGCGTGTGCGCCTGTATCGCTTGCTGCTGCATACCCACTTGGGTCTGGGTCAGCTGATGGATCGCGGTGCCGAGATCCTGGATGCACTGCAGGCCATCGGGCAGCCCATGCCGGCGCAGCCCGCCGCGCTGGTGCCGGCCATCTCGCGGGCGGTGCTGCGTCAGGGCTGGAATCGCCTGCGGCCCACGCCCACGCAGCCGGAAAGCCCCCCAGAAGATGCCGCTGTCCAGACCGAGCTTTGTTACCTGTACCAGATCGTATCTGAGTATCTATTGTGGAAGAATCAGCCCCTGCCCGGCCTGTACTATGCGTATGAATCCGCCAACGCATCCGAACGACAAAGCGACCCCTTTGTCCGTTCTTTAGGATTTGCCTCTTTGAGCTATATTTATTGCATTACCCCACTAAAAAATATCGCCAATATGTATGCGCGGCTGGCGGAAGATCAATACAGAATCGCCAGCAAATCTAATTTAATTATTTATCCACAGCGCGGCACAGCGTTTATGTATTCCTTTTCGGGTCAGCTGACGCAGGCGATCCGCATTGCGCAATCTGGCTTGCAGCTGGCCCAGGCGGCGGGCGACCCCATCGGTCAGCTGCAGCTGCTGTTTATCCTGTGGCGGGCGCTGCGCGTACAAGGCGATCTGCAGGTGGCTCAGTCGACGGCAGAGCACCTGCTTGCGCTGGCCGCGGCCACCGACAATGCGCAGTATCGGACCCTGGGCACCGCGGCGGTGGGCAGTTCCCAACTGCTGCAGGGAAAGCTTGTGCAGGCCGATCGCAGCCTGCGGAATGCGCTGGATCTGGGACAGCGCTCTGGCTATGGCGAAACGGGCTTGCACGCGCTGGGCCTGTTGGCGCTGTGTGCATGGCGAAACGGGGATTCAAAACAGGCTCGCAGCTGGGCCGATCAGTCACTGCAGGTGATCGATCTGCCGATGTTTGCGCACGATGGATCGTATGAAGGATATCCAGCTTGCGTTGAAACATATGTTCACCTATTCCGGCACGAAACCGACCCTGATCGCAAGCGAGACCTGCGAGCTAAATTAGATCGTTCATTTGCCGTCCTGAAGCGTTTTAGCGGCATCTTTCCCAATGGCCATGCCGCCTACCATCGCTTGCAAGGACAGGCCCACTGGCTGGCCGGCGACACCGCGGCCGCGCTTCGCGAATTCGAGCGCAGCGAGGCGAACGCCGAGCAGTACGAGATGCGCTACGACGCGGCACTGGCGCAAGCCTGGCGAGCCCGCTTGCTGCCGCCTGCCGATCGAAAAACGGTGCTGTCGCACGCCGCGCAGCGACTGCGCCAGCAGGGCGCCACCTGGGACGCCGAGCAGATCGAAAAATGGCCGTAGCCGAAACGCCCGCACCGGATCCGCGCCGGGCCGACGCCGACGCCAACGCCAACGCCGACGCCGACGCCAACTCCAACGTCCGCTCACAGCATGCGCTGGGGTTTCGACTGCCGCTGGGCCGGGCTGCCGTGCGACGCGGCGATCCGCGACCGTGGTACAAGGACAATCGGCGTATGAACGGGAACCGCTGCGCGCTGCTCGAACGTCTGCCGGTCTGTCTGCTGACCTTTCTTTTGGTCTGCATGTTTGCGGCCTGCGAAAAAAGGCCGCTGCGCGGTCGCGTCGAAGCCAGCCCAGATGGCAAGACGTACCTGTCGATCGATGATGACAATGGCGGTGGCTGCCCAATCTTCGTCGACGGCAAGCGCTGGTCGCAGCGGCTGGGCCAAGCGGTCGCGATCGCAGCGGGACCGCACACCGTGACCTTCGCCTGCGGGTCTTTGAAGCACGGGTCCCAGTACCCGATCGAAGTGCGCCGCGGCTCGATCTTCCACTTCGACTACTGGGGTCCCTGATCGGCGATCAGCGATCAGCGGCCTGTGCACGGGCTACGGGAAGATGGGCGCCCACGCGGCGCGGCCGCCAGACTCCATTCGTCGCTGCCGCAGGACTGCGTGCGTCGCCACCTGAACACGCGGTGAGGGTCAGCGCTGGGCCGTGATGCCGTGCATTGCTCCGCGCCGCTCGCCGGCCAAGTCGTGATATAAGCCCAGGCTTTCCGTGTGGCTGTCTGCCGCCGGACTCGCTCTGCCGATCCCCGACTTAGCAATCCGTTGTTGCATCCCCAGGAGAAAGCATGCCCGCGTTCCCACCGCCCGCGTCCTCGTCCCGACCTGCGCTCTCGCGCCGTTCCCACACCATCGGCCTTCTGCTTTGCCTGGGCCTGCCTGTTGCCGAACTTTCCTGCACCCCCTGCGAGCCGATCGCGCCGCTGCGCCCCGATCCGATGCCGACGCAAGAGGCGGTCAAGCCAGCCGGTCCCAGCGTCGACGATGCGCGCCGCTTCATGGACGAAACAGAAGCCGAGCTACGCCAAGTGTGGACGCGCCGCGAGCGCCTGAGCTTCCTGCAGAACACCTATATCACCCACGATACGGAATCGATGGTGGCCGCCGTCGATGCCGAGTCGATGGAAGTGGTGGCGCGGCGGATCAAAGACAGCAAGCGCTTCGACGGAGTGCAGCTACCGCCGGATCTGAAGCGCAAGTTCGACAACCTGCGGCTGTCGCAGGTGCTGGCCGCTCCGCCCGAGACAGCCGAGCGCGAGGAGCTTGCCAGGATCGCCGCGTCGATGGAAGCGCACTACGGCAAGGCCAAGTACTGCAAGCCGGTGGCGACACAGCCCGCGCAGGCGACGCAGACGGCCCCCGCGCAGGGCGCGCCCACGCCGGCTGCCGCCAATCCGCCGGCGCAGAAGTGCCTGAACTTGGATGAACTGGAACGGACGCTGAAGACCAGCCGCAGCTACGACGAGCTTCTGGATGCGTGGGCCGGTTGGCATGAGCAGGCGAAGGCTCTGCGCGCGCCGTACAGCCGCTATGTTGCGCTGGCCAACAAGGGCGCTCGCGATGCGGGGTACAGCGATCTGGGCCTGCTGTGGCGCGCCAAGTACGACATGCCGCCCGACGCCTTCGCACAAGATGTCGAGCGCCTGTGGGGACAGGTGCAGCCGCTGTACAAGTCGCTGCACTGCTACACCCGCATGAAGCTGCGCCAGACCTATGGCGCCCGCGTGTCCGATACCGGGCCGATCCCGGCCCACCTTCTGGGCAACATGTGGGCGCAGGACTGGGGCAATGTCTGGCCGATCGTCGCGCCGGCCGGCAAGGGCCGCAGCCTGGACATCGCGGCATCGCTGGTCCGCAAAAAGACGACGCCGCAGGGCATGGTCAAGTACGGTGAGAGCTTCTTCACGTCGATGGGCCTGGACCCGCTGCCCGATAGCTTCTGGCAGCGATCGATGTTCCTGCGCCCGCGTGATCGCGATGTCGTGTGCCACGCCAGCGCTTGGGACATCACCAGCCGCGGCGATCTGCGCTTGAAGATGTGCATCGAAAACGACGCCGACAACTTCAAGACCGTGCACCACGAGCTTGGGCACATCTATTATTACTGGTACTACCGCGATCAGCCGCTGTTGTTTCAGTCGGGCGCCAACGATGGATTTCACGAAGGCATCGGTGACACCATCGCGCTTTCGATCACGCCGCAGTACTTGAAGCAGATTGGCTTGCTCGATCAGGTCAGCGATTCACCCGCCGACGATCTGGCGTTCCTTTTGCGCGATGCTTTGGATCGCGTGTCGTTCCTGCCCTTCGGCAAGCTGATTGATCAGTGGCGCTGGCAGGTGTTTTCGGGACAGACCAAGCCGGAAGACTTCAACAAGGCCTGGTGGGAGCTGCGCACGCGCTATCAAGGCGTTGCTCCAGCGACGGCGCGCACCGAAGATCACTTTGATCCGGGAGCCAAGTACCACATCCCGGCCAACGTGCCGTACATGCGCTACTTCCTGGCGCACATCCTGCAGTTCCAGTTCCATCGCGCGCTGTGCCAGGCCGCAGGACACAACGGTCCGCTGCACAAGTGCTCGGTCTATGGCAACCGCGCGGCCGGCGACAAGCTGAAGGCCGTGCTCGCGATGGGAGCAGGTCGGCCGTGGCAGGAAGCGATGCAGACGATCGCGGGCACCAACCAGATCGACGCTGGCGCGCTGCTTGAGTACTACCAGCCGCTGCAGACCTGGCTTGACGAGCAGACCAAGACGCAGAAATGCGGCTGGTAAGCGTCGCGCTGGCCGGCCTGCTGTTTGGCGGCTGTGCCAGCGCCTCGCACGGGCAGAATCGATCGATGAATTCGCCGGCCTTTGATCCCGCGCTGGTGCTGCCCATCGTGCAGTGGCCAGCAGAGCAGCCCCGACCGCTGTCGCCGACGTCAGCGACGACGACAACCACGACGTCGATGCCAGATCCGACACAGGCCACCGACCCAGTCGCGGGATCGGTAGGGCCTTCGGTTGCGCAGTCGATCGCGAATCCAAGCAGCGCGGTCTTGCGGCAGATCGCCACGCCGTGGACGCGGGCCGATGGGGATATCGCGCCGCTTCTGGCCCGC
>JAYRFD010001270.1:0-3231 GCA_041908565.1 Polyangia bacterium
GAATAAATCAATCTAATGAATCGACATAGGCGGCGAAACGAATGTGTTGATTGATTGATACGACCCCGTCCCGGCGGCCGTGGCTATGCGGCGGTGGCGGTCGCCGAGCTGACCTGGGCCAGCGCGCGCTGCAGCTGTTCCAAGGTGCAGGGCTTGGTCAGGTACAAGTTCAGGCCACAGGCCATGTATTCCTGGTTGTGGTCCGATATGGCATCGGCGCTGAGCCCAATGATCGGCACCTTGCCTGGCGGACCCGGCAGCTGGCGAATCTGTCGCGTGGCTTCTCCGCCGTCGAGGATCGGCATCTGCATGTCCATGATGATGGCGTCGAAGGTCCGCTGGCCGGCCTGCTCGACTGCTTCGCGACCGTCCCGCACGCGCTCGCAGGTGTGGCCCAGGTGCGCCAGGAGCTTGCTCAAGATGAAGGCGTTGATGTCGTTGTCTTCGGCCAGAAGCACGCGCAGCGGGGGCGCCATCGCCTCGCTTGGCTGCGTGCTGGACTTGGGGGGCTCGGCACTTTCGGCCTGCACGGTGCACGTAAAGGTCGAGCCCACGCCCGCCTCGCTGACTACGCTGACATCGCCGCCCAGCAGGTTGGCCAGGCGACGCGTGATGACCAAGCCCAGGCCGCTGCCGCCGTACTTGCGCGTCGTCGATCGATCGGCCTGCGAAAACGGCTGAAACAGACCGGCCTGCGCGTCGGGCGAGATGCCAATGCCGGTGTCGCGCACTGCGATCGACAGCACGCCGTCGCGATAACCAAGCTGCACGGTGACGCGGCCGCTGGGCGTGAACTTGATGGCGTTGCTGACCAAGTTCAAGACGATCTGCTGCACGCGAGTCGGATCACAGCGCACATGCTGCGGCACGCTGGGGTCGATGTTCAGTTCCAGCCGCAGTCCCTGTTCCTCGGCCTTGGGGCGCAACAGCAGCAGCACGTCTTGGATGACGGGACGCACCGCCATCACGATGCGTTCGATATCCAGCCGACCCGCTTCGATCTTCGAGTAGTCCAAGACATCGCCGATCAGCGACAGCAGCGTCCTTGACGAGCTGGTCAGCGGCTCCAGCATGCTGCGCGCATCGGGCGGTAGCTCGCAGCGCGCAAGAAGCTCGGCCAGGCCGATGATGCCGGCAATCGGCGTGCGTAGCTCGTGGCTCATGGTGGCCAGAAAGTCGCTCTTGGCGTGGCTGGCGGACAGCGCGGCTTCTTTGGCGGCGGACAGCTCGGCCGTGCGTTCCGCGACGCGCGCTTCCAGCTGTTCGTTTAAGGCCCGCAGCTTGGCATCGGCTTCGCGCAGTTCAAGTTCGGTTCGATGTCGGCGCTCGATCTCGGCCTCGGCTCGACGAAGCGCATCGCGCAGCTGACTTAGCGTCGTGCGCAGCATCAGCGCCAGCCACAGCAAGGCCAGCGTCATGGCAACAGCGCGGGCCGCATGCCCGGGCGGCGCCGCAGGTGCTGGCAGCCAACCGACGGCCCCCAGAGCCCCCATGCCCACGATGCTGAGGGTGGCGATGGCAAACGCCAGCCACAGCGTCCGTCCCTGGCTGATCAGCGCGGTGGTCAGCATCAGCATCAGGTAGTGAACGGCGGCCGGCGCCGACAGCCCCCCATTGGTCAGGCTCAGCGCGGTGACGATGAACCAGGCCAAGCCCCACGCAAGCACGCCCGCCGCTTGGACGCGACCCAGTCGGAGCAGCAGCAAGGGGATCAAAAAGGGCGGGGCGCCTGCCATGATCATGGCATCGCTACGCAGGAGCAGCGACGGGACAAGGCGCGCCAAAGCAATCGACGTGGTCATCAACAAAAGGGTCGCCACGCAGAAGTGGGTGACGACCTGGGCCACGCGCTGCTGTTCGCGATCCACGGTCGGCAGATGAGACCCCGATGAGACCAGCGCATCCCGCATGTTGCCCATTCCTGCGATGCTGTGGCGTTACGCCACTGCCCCCGACATCGATGCTACTTGAAACACATGCAGACGGCCGCGCCTTCTTGTCCCGTCGCCGGGACGCAGATTTTGCCGTAGCGGCCCAATCCGATGATTCACATAAGCGTTGGGCTAAATTTCAATTAATGAATAGATGTCGCCGGGCTGTAAAGGAACGCAAAAAAGACGATAAGCGCTGAAATTTGGTTCATTTTGTTTGTGTCAGAAGCGCGGATTAGCCGCCGATCGACACCATGTGCTTGCTGGGGCCGCCGCAGCCGGTGGCGGAAAAGACGTGGCCGGTTCGCTTGCGCAGAAGGCCATTCTGCGCGACCTCGATCAGTGCAGACAGGCGAGCCGGCGGATCGTTCAGCGCCGGATCCGCGCTGCGCACCACGCTGCGCAGGTCGATGGCGTCGTCGTAGGCCAAGCAGGCGTGCAGGTCCCCGGTTGCCGACAAGCGCACGCGATTGCAGGTGTCGCAGAACGGCTCGGTCACCGCAGAAATCAGCCCGACGCGACGCGGCTTCCCGTTGTGCATCACACCGACATAGCGCGCCGGTCCCACGCCGGGCATGCCGTCCCGCCCCGGCACTTCATCGTCGCGAAGCAGCGGACCGAAGGCGTCGGCCAGCAGGCTGCGTAGCTCGGCCGCAGGCAGGAAGTGGCCCGGATAAAACAGCGCGCCTTCCGACATCGGCATCAGCTCGATAAAGCGCGGGATGAAGTCGCGATCGAAGGCGTAGCGGCACAGATCGCCGACCTCGTCATCGTTGAAGCCACGCATGGCGACGGCGTTGATCTTGGTGTGGCGGAAGCCAACCGCGCGCGCGGTTTCCAGCCCGGCCAGCACGCGATCCAGGTGACCGCGCCGCGTTACGTGCGCAAAGCGCTCGGGCTTCAGCGTGTCCAGGCTGACGTTTAGGCGGTGCAGACCGGCGCTGCGCAGGGGACCGGCTAGCTCGTGCAGGCGCTCGGCATTGGTGGACAAGGACAGATCGTCCAGGCCCAGCTTGGCCAGGCGCTCGACCAAAAGGACCAGATCCTTGCGCACCGTCGGTTCGCCGCCGGTCAGCCGCACCCGTCGGACGCCAACGGCCATCAGCGCTTGCACGACAAGCTCGATCTCTTCAAAGCGCAGGATGTCGGCCTTGTTCACCAGATCGACACCATCGGCCGGCATGCAGTACGTGCAGCGATAGTTGCAGCGATCGGTCAGCGAGATACGGACATACGTGATGGGTCGATCTTGGCCATCCTGCATGCGAGGCCGTGCAGGTAGGCCCGCTGGCGCTGTCGC
>JAYRFD010001271.1:0-11080 GCA_041908565.1 Polyangia bacterium
ATGGGCGGGTTCGCAGCTTCAGCGTCACCGCCCCATAGCGGCCACGGGAAAGACGGGAACGAACTCTGTGCTCTGCCGTGTGGACGCTGCCGTTCATACGCCGGCCGGCTTGGTGCGCAGTCGCAGGCTGCGCGGGGACTGTCCAGTCTCGCGCTGGAAGACGCGACGAAATGCCGCGGCATCAGCATAGCCGACGCCCGCCGCGATCTCTTCAATGGGCGCCTGCGTTGTCTCAAGCAGATAGACCGCGTGCTGAACGCGCAGGCGCTGCACGAAGCGCTGCGGAGTGATCGCCAGCACATCGGCGATCCGCCGGGCCAGCGTCCGCGCTGATGTCGCCGTCGCGCGCGCCAGCTCTTCGGTGCTGATCTGCCGACCCAAGTTGGCCAGCACGAAGCGCTCCAAGGACTGGATGATGGGATCGTGCGTGCGCAAGCTCTCTTGGATCATGTAGCGGGCCTGCGATTCACGCTGCTCTAAGACCAGATAGCTGGCCACCCTGTGTGCCAGCGATGGACTTGCGATGCGCGATACCAGGGTCAGCATCAGATCGGTGTGGGCCAGGGCCGAGCCTGCGGTCAGCACCTTGTCGGCATCAACCACCATGCGATCGACCCGCAGCGCGACCTGCGGAAAGCGCTCGGCAAACTGTCGGGCCAGCCACCACGTCGTCGTCGCCTGGCGCCCGTTCAGCACGCCAGCGGAAGCCAAGACGAAGGTCGCCGAACAGGAGGCTCCCAGCACGGCCCCGCGCGCCAAGGCATCGGCCAGAAGCGAAGCGCCGCGCCGAACATCGGGGCGAACCAGAAGCGCTGCGATCTCGGGCGGTGTGGCGGCAGACAGCCCAGCCAAGACGATCACATCCCCTGCGCCGACCTGATCCAGCACAAGCGGCCCGTCGACGCCGAGCGTCCGCCCAGCGCCGGTCCGCACCGGCTGACCATCCACGGATACCACGCTCTGGGTCAGCGCTCGCGCAGCCAGCGGGACCGCACAAAGACCCGCCCGTACCAGCCGCCCCGCCGTGGTCACAACGTCCAGGGCCACCCCAATGCCACCATCGGCTACGCCATCGAACACCAGATGAAAGATCATGCGACTCCGCTCGAACCACGATGCGTCGCCAGGGAAGATCGACAGCGGATCTTCTTCGCAGCGATCGCTCGTAGTTATCGCTCGCCGGCTGGGCGAGATTCAAGCGCAACCAACCCACGCGACAGACGGTCGATGGCATGCCCCTGGGTCCCCGTGCGGTGTGCAGCATGCAGATCCACTCACGCACAGCACCCGTCGATGCAGTGGTCCTGGTGTCTGCGCAGCGGTCAGTACGCGCTGCCGTCGCGGTGTGAAAAGATCCACACGCCTTGTGGGTTCTTGCCGGCCGCCAGATCGACGTCGGAATAGCCGACCTGATCGTTGGGATCGCGGCTGCCGATTTCCAAGTAGCGCGCCGGACGATCGCTGCGGTTTATGAAGTGGTGTCCGTTCTGGCTTCCCGCGGGAAAACCGGCGCACATGCCGGCGGTCAGGGTCTGTTCTCCCTCATCGGTGCGCAGGATGACTTCGCCTTCCAGGACGAAGACCAGCTCCTCTTCGCGGGCGTGGTAGTGACGCAGCGACGATTCCTTGCCAGGAAACAGCGTCGTTAAGTTCACACCGAACTGCGTCAGCCCCAGCGCGTCGCCCAGCGCGCGCTTTTCACGTGGCAGGACACGCGAACGAAACTCTTCGGGATAGCCAGATGTTCCACGCGGCGCCAACGTGGAGGGATCAAGGGCCGGTCGCTTGAGGGTCATGGGTTCTCCTGGGTTTGTGCACTGGCAGGTGGGGACGAATCGGCGCTGCCCGGTGCGAATTGCGCTGTTTCGGTGAACGCGGCCCGTGGCCCCGGCCGCAGGCGAGCCGCGAAGAAGTCGAGGATCTCATCGCGCGCCGCGATCGTGGGCTGCCCTTCCGCATCCACCAAGTGGGCGGTGACGACGCTGTGCGGGCAACCGACCACCTTGGCAAAAAACGGCGGAGGGTCCGGATTTGCGGCCGTAGCTGGCAGGACCTTGCCCTGGAACCGCGGGCCCAGCGCCGCTGCGTAGGCCGCGAAGCGCTGCGCCGTGCAGAAGCGATCGCCGTCGAAGCGATAGCCCCGCACGGTCAGGTTCTCGCGTTCTAAGCGCCCCTTCACAAAGCTCAGTTCCTCGGGTGCGATCTGCAGTGCAGCCGGATCGCCCAGCGGCAGGGATGGCTGACAGAGCACCGGTGCCAAGACCGCTGGTTCAAGCATCATGCTTAAAGCAAAGTTGCCGGTGAAGCACATGCCGATCGCCCCCACGCCGGGACCGCCGCATTCGCTGTGCGCGATGCGAGCCAGCCCGCGCAGCCAGCGCGTGACCGGGCTCGATTGGTTCGCAGCCAGCGCACCAAACTCGGCGCTGATGCACGCGCGCTTCAGCACGGCCAGTCCTGCCTCGGCGTCCGGGTAGGCTCCATCCCGCCCGAACAGCGACGGCATATAGACCGTAAATCCCGCATCGCGCACCCAGCGGGCAAAGCGCGCCACGTGTGGGCTGATGCCGGGCATCTCGGCCATCACGATGACGGCCGCGCCGACCCCAGCGACATAGACTGTTCGCTGCACGCCATCGATGGTGATCGAGCGAGCCACAAAGTCGTCGAGCGAATCGTCCTGCATACGCACCAAAATGCGCGACCGCGCGCTTCGCAACCAGAGCCAAGGACGACAATCTTCGGTCCGGGTTTGCCACGCGCGGCACAGCCAGTACAAGGCTTCGCGGCGGCAGCGCCCCCGATTCAGCGGATCGCCGCGCCTGATTGTCGTGCCCGATCGTCGTGCCCGATCGTCGTGCCCAATCGTCGTGCCCAATCGTCGTGCCCAATCGTCGTGCCGCAGGCCCGTTCGCAGGATCGCTGCATGGGCTTGGGCTTGGGCTTGGGCCGCGGGTCAGCACGACGAACGCAGGACGGTTGACGGGACCGCCCCCACGCATACAGGATTCGCATCATGCAGTCGCCGATCTCTGCCGAACCCGCAGCCGATGAATCGATCCAGATCGTGCTGAACGGTCAGCCTTATCCCATCCGGAGTGGCGCCAGCGTGCACGATCTGGTGATCGCGCTGGGCATGGATCCCGCGCAGGTCGCCGTCGAACGCAACGGCGACATCGTTCCCCGGCGTCAGCGAGCCGAAGTCACGCTGTGTGCCGGCGATCGCTGTGAGCTGGTCACCTTCGTCGGTGGAGGCTAAGTCCCGTCATGTCGATCCCGCCTGCCGATTCGCCGGGCGCTGCACAGCCCCCTTTGGCCCCTGGCCAGCCATCATCGCCCGTTGATCGCGGGGCCGCTGATGACTTCCTGCACAAGTACGTTCCAGCCATAAACAAGCGCGTCTTCCGGCTGGGCCTGGCCGCCAACTACGGCCTGGATGATGCCGGTGTGCGTCGCGCATTTGATCGCGGTGTGAACTATGTCTTCTGGCCGATTCGTGAACGCGCCACCGTGCCGGCCCTGCGCGACGCACTGCGCCGCAATCGCGAAAACATGGTGGTCGCCGCCATCCCCAGCACCGGCTTTCTGGGCTTCACGCTGCGACGGGCCGCCGAAAAAGCGCTGCGCGAGCTGCAGACCGACTATCTGGACATCTTCCAGATGGGCTGGCTGGGCCGCGGGTCGATGTGGAGCGAAGGCACCATCGGCGAACTAATCCGTCTGCGCGAAGAGGGCAAGGTGCGCGCCATTGGCGTGTCGATCCACGATCGCCTGCGCGCCGGCAAGCTGGCTTCTGATTCGCCGCTGGACATGTTGATGATCCGCTACAACGCGGCGCATCCCGGTGCCGAACGCGACATCTTCCCGCACCTGGCCCAGCGCGCGCCCGGCAGCGGCAGCCACCCCATGGCCGTCATCGCCTACACCGCAACATCGTGGGGCGGCCTTTTGAAGCGGCCGTCGGGCTATGAAGGTCGCGTGCCAAGCGCCGGAGACTGCTACCGCTTCTGCCTGTCGAGCCCACACGTCGACGTCGTGCTCAGCGGGCCGGCAAGCCTTGCGCAGCTAGACGAAAACCTGGCGTCCGTGGCGCAGGGTCCCTTGTCGCCGGAAGACCTGGCGTGGATTCGCGACTTTGGTCGCATCGTGCACAGCAAGAACGTCGTGCCGTTTAGCCCCCGCTAGCCCCCTCCATCCAGCCTTCGAACGTCCTCGCCCACGACGCGCCTCGTCGCATAAGCGGGCCCACAATCCGCCGCCAAGAACGCCTGGCTTGCGTGATATCCTCGCCTCGATGGAAAACGGGCTGCGAGCAGTGCGCCTGGGGATGGTGCTGGGCGCGTATCCGGCGGTGCTCAGCGCGGCCTGTCTGGGGTGGTGGGCGCTGCGCAACCAGGGCATCGACGAAAATGTGGCTGCCTTGCTGGCCCAAGCCGCGGCGTTCCTGTTCATCTGGATGCTGGAACAAGTCCAGCCGCACAGTCACCGCTGGCAGCGCCCGCATGGTGACCGCCGCACCGATGCACTTCACTTTGTGGTGTCGATGGCGATCTCGGTGGCGGCGCTGCGCTTCTTGCGCGCGACCGTCGCGCCGCTGCTTGCAGCTCAGCTTACGCGGCTTGTGCACGGCTCATCCCTCCCTTGGCTGACCACGGCAGGACAGGCGCTGCACAGCCCGATCCATCAGTCGCTGTGGCCGCATGCCTGGCCCCTGCCCCTGCAGCTGGTCTTGGGCCTGGTCGTCGCCGAGCTAGGCGGCTATGTCAGCCATCGCGCCATGCACACCTGGAATCGCCTGTGGCCCTTCCATGCCACGCATCACAGCGCGCTGCGCCTGTACTTCTTGAACGCCAGCCGCAACCACCCCATCGACATGCTGATCAGCGTCGTCGCCACATTTCTACCGCTGGTCTTCTTGGGCATGAACGAGACCGCCTTCGCGCTGTTCAGCGTGTTCACCAGCACGCACCTGCTGCTGCAGCACAGCAACATCGAACAGCGAACGGGCTTGTTGAACTGGGTCTTCTCAACGGCGGAAGTGCATCGCTGGCATCACTCGCGCCGCCGCCAAGAAGCCGATGCGAACTACGGTCAGGTCTTGCTGATCTGGGATGTGCTGTTTGGAACCCGTCGTGTTCCGCAGGTCCTGCCACCGCCCGTGGACGTTGGCTTCGACGGAGATGCCGGTTACCCACAGGGATATCTTGGCCAGCTGATCGAGCCCTTCTGCGAACGAGAACGAAGCCCACTGCACTGAGGCATCACCGAAGCCGCGGCTCCGTGAGCGTTGGATCCCCCCACGGACTGCAGCCGGGAATAGGAGGAGCGATCATGAACGCGCAGCTCATCGCCGCGTATCGGCAGGCCTTCTTGGAGCCGCAGCGAGGTCTGCAGCGACTCTACGAAATGGGCAAGCGCGATCAGTGGAACGTCGACGCGCAGCCATGGGACGGGCTGGATCTGCGCCCCCTGCCTGCGCCCTTTCGCGACGCGTTGGCCGGCCTGTGCTGCCAGCTTCACTACGGCGAAGTGGCATCGCTGCTGGCGGCCGCCCGCTGTGTCGAACACGCCCAGGACAGCGCCGTGCGCATGTTCGCGGCAACGCAGGTGATGGACGAAGCGCGTCATGTCGAGTGGTTCACGCGGCTGATCCAAAAGCTGGACTGCAACGAGCCAAGCCCGATCCACGGCAGCGTGTCCGCGCTGATCGACTCGATCTATGGCGGATCAACGCAGGACGAGCTGTTCGTCGGCATGCAGCTAATCGTCGAGGGTTTGGCACAAACCGTGTTTCAAGAAGCCGCGCGCCTTCTGCGTTCTATGCCGTCCCTGCTGGCGGAAACCGACCGTTCGACAGGGATCCATGACCAGGGCCTGACGTCCTTGGCCGACTGGCTGACCAACGGCGTGGCGCGCGACGAGTCGCGGCACATTGCCTTTGGCGTGCTGCACTTGGGGCAGCGCGTGCGTCAGCTGAGCCCATCACAGCTGGGTGCACTGCAGAAGAAGATCGAACACTGGGGCCAGCTGCTGCTGGCCATCCCGCAGTCGGATGAGCCGCACTTTGCGACCCTGGGCCTGGACTCGCAGGCGCTGGCGCGGCGCTGCATAAGCGATCTGAACCAGCACTTGCGGCAGGCCGGTCTGGACGTACAGATCGAAAGCCCACCGCTGTCGTAGACCACGCGCCCGCTAGACGAGGCTTCCGACATGTCCGGTCGCGCCGACTTGGTCCGCTTGTATGGCGAGGATCCCATCGCGTTTTCGACGCTGCAGAGCGGCCTGCGGTACTGCGATACATCGTATGGATACATCGCGTATCAGCGAGCCTGGGGCATCGACATCACGCTGGGTCCGCCGGTCGCCGCGCCGGCAGATCATGCGGCGCTGCTCGATCGCTTCCTGCGAACGCAGCGCCGGCCCGTGTTCTGTTACCTGCGCGCCGATGCAGCGCAGCAGGTGCTGCAGGTGGCCGCGCTGCCCCCGGGTCGACGCATGTACGCCGCCGGCATGGGCATCGATCGCCTGCTGTGCACGCGCGATCTGTCCAGCCCAGGCGACCGTATCCCCAAGCCGCTGCGTGGCGCCCGCAAGCACGCGCGACGGGCCGGCTTTTTCGTGCAAGCGGTCGATCCGCAGGACCTATGCGCGGCCGATCTCGATCGGCTGGCGCAGATCACGCGCGCCTATCTGCAGAAAAGCCAGCTGCCGTATGAGATGCGCTTCCTGAACCGCCCGTTTAAGCCCCACGAAGCGCAGCCAGCGCAGGCGCGCGCCCGCACCTATCTGCTGCTGCAGCGACCCCGATCCGATCAGCCGCCCCATGTCTTTGGCTACGCCGTGCTGAATCCGTGGTTTGCTTCCGGAAGACCCTCGCCGGTCGGCTATCTGCTGGACATCCTGCGCTGCGAACCGACCCGCCAGTGGGGCGTGTACTACGCAGCCGTCGATGCGCTGTGTCAGCTGCTATCCAGCGAAGGCATCGCCGATTTGTCGCTGGGCTTCTGCCCGCTGCACCAAACGCAAGCCGAGGCCACACACGAAGCAGGGGACGCATCGTTGATGCCGATCACATCCCCCATCTTGTCGGCGCAGGTGGCCTGGCTGGAACGACAGCTTGCCGCGGTGCCGTATGTGCAGCGCCTGCGTGATCTGAAGATGTCGCTGCCCGGTCGCAGCTGTCGGCGCTACTTCGTCGGCCCATCCCCGCTGTTTGTGCCGGCCTTTGTCGCCTTGATAGGGGCCTGTGGCGTCCGCTTGGGCTCGCTGCTGGGCCCGTCGTTGTGGCAGTCCGCGCTGCAAGCACGCAAAGACGAATAGACCCAGCGCGCGATCGATCCCTCTCACCGAACAAGCAGGCCGGCTATCGGTCACTGGCATCCGCGCGCGCTGGCGAATGCGCCGCCTCAGTAGCCTTTGTTGGCGCGCCCGGACTCGCGGCGGCGAATCATCACGACATCAAACTCTCGACGGTCTTGCGGCAGATACAGCTGCGGGATCATCTGCTGGTGCAACAGCTTGCCCAGCCGGTTCAGCGTGAACAGCTGCCAGTCTTCATCGAAGGTGCCCAGTCCCAGCTGCGCCCAGCGCCGCAGGTGCGGTACGTGATTGGCAACCGTTTCTTCCCCGTACTTCTGGGCGATGCGTCCAGCGGCCACCCACGGCGCGTACAGCAGCGCAAACGTCAGATCGCGTGCGGCCTGCTGCGTCCGATCCAGGGTGCGGTAGTGATCGATGGCGAACTCTCCTGCTTCGATCTTTTCGCAGTAGCGATCGGCATCCCGCGCATTGAGGTACGTCGACTCATCGCCGACCGAATAGGCCGAGTTCCCAAAGCCCAGCCACAGCGTATCGCCATAACCGGGCACCACTTTCAGCCGCATCACTTCGTTGAATTCGCAGGCGGCGTGGGCCGGCGAACGATAGAAGCGCGGGCCCAGTTCCAGCCAACCCAGCTGTTCAAAGTGCTGGCGCGCCTGTGCATCCGCGAAGAACACATCGAACGGAGCCGGCGTCAGGCCATCGTGCTGATAGGTTCGCGATCGCGGATCGTCGTGGAAGGGATAGACGAAGACGCTGTCGACCAGGCCCTGCTTGATCAGCTCTGTCCAGCGCGCCAAGGATCGCGCCCACGACTCTGTGGTCTCGCGTTCCAGGCCGATCATCAGGTCGATGTTGATCCAGGGATAGCCAGCATCGCGAGCGCGCTTTAGCGCAGCCACCGCCACCTCGACGTCTTCGCCGTGATGGTGAAAGGCGTACAGAGCCGGATCTAAGGTCTGCACGCCGAAGTTGACGCGCGAAAAGCCGGCCTGACGAAAGATGCCAAGCCGCTCGGCGGTCGCGGTGATGGGCTTGGCTTCGACCGTGCTCATCTTGCTGGCCGGCTGACCGAAGATCTCGCCGTAGCCTTCGGTGAAGCGACGCAGCAGACGATCGGGCAAGGCGGTCGGCGTGCCGCCCCCCAGAAACGTCAGCACCTGCCGAAGCTTCGGCGTCAAGGCGCGCATCCGTCGCGCTTCGGTCAGCAGCGCCTCGATGTAGCGAGCCATGCGCTCCTCTTGCTCGCGAATGCGGATCTCGTAGTGAAAGCAATATCGGCAGCGGTACTGGCAGTAACCGAAGTGGAAGTAATAGCCGGCGATTTGGATCGGTCCCGACAGCTTGGCCAGGTACTCCGCCTCGCTCGGTGTCTTGCGATATTCAGGCTGCTCGGTCTGCACAGCCGATGGATAGGTCAGCTGGTAGTCGCGCATGCGCGGGTCGGGTCGCAGAGCAGGCTCGGCCGCGAAGATCTGTTCCAACCGCAGCGCAAGGGCCTGCGGGCTGGCGGCGGCCAGCGCATCATCGGTCGACGAAGAAGCCGCCGGCTTGCCATCGCGGCTGGGTGCACCGGAACGCGAAGACGGATCGTCCGTTCGCTGCTGACTTGGATTGAATGGGTTCATCAAAGTACCTGCTTTGCCCCGAAGAAATGGCAACGTTGTGGCTTACGGATTCGGCGTGGACGACGGCGCACCACGCGCCCGCTGTCCGAAGAAAAGGGTTCGCTGCGAAGCCAGATCGTCCAACGCCGCCTGCATCACACCGCGCACCTGCGCGTCGATGCGCGCCACGCAGTCGCGATCGTCCGCAGCAGCGGGCGGCTGGTTCAGCGGAATCGGTGGCAGCACGCGAATCGTGATCTGCGCGGGCAGCGGCAGATATCCCGGTGGCGTGCCCAGCACCAGACCCCACGGCAGACAAAGCTGCAGCGGCAGCGCCGCCAAGCGGAAGCGCTCGCGAAGTCCCAGGATCTGCGCCAAGCGCCGACCGTCCGACAGCATCAGCAGCGTCTCGTGCGCGCCGATGCTGACCACCGGCACGATCGGCACCTGCGCCAACAGCGCCAGCCGCACATAGCCCATGCGACCGGCGAAGCACACCTGATGACGCCGCCAGAACGGCTTGCTGCTGTCGTAATCGCCGCCCGGATACACCTGCACGGCATAGCCCGATCGCAGCGCATGCAGCGCTTGTTCCGGCTCGGCCCGCATGCCACCCAGCTTGGCCAGCGCACGCGACAGACCATGCTCGCGCGAAAACAGCAGGTCGTGCGCAAGCGTGCACAGCCGAGTCTGTCGCCCCGCCGTGTGATACGCGCTGACCCACACCAGCATGTCGGGCATCAAGATGCCGCCGTTGTGCGTGCCGACGCCCAAAAACGGCTGATCGGGCACGTGCTGCCAGCCTTCGATCTGCGCGCGGAAATAGCCATGGATGACGCGCCGCAGCCACGGTGTGTGCCGCCGCACGTAGTCGGCGTCATAGGCGCCGAAGTCGCCAGGTCTTGCTGCGTCTTCCCCCAAGACGCGCCTACTGCGGAAGGTGACGGTTCTGCACGATGTCGACCAAGCGCACAGCTCCGCGCATGGGATCGGCCAGGAAGGCGCCCAGGCTGCCCGTGATGCTGGCCAGGTCGGCTTCGTTCAGGTCGCTGCCGTACACGCCTGACTCACCGGCGCGCGCGCGATGGATCTCGCTGATCACATCGCCCAAGCGATACGCCGGATACAGGCCGTTCAGATCGGCGCGCAGCAGGTTGCGTCCAAGCTGCAGCATCACTTGATTGGGGTCGAAAGGCAGGCTGCGCAAGGCAATCCAGCCCAGGCCATCGATGGCGCCGTTCTGCGCATCAAACAGCGGAGCCAGCTTGCGCACGATGGGCACCAAGTCGCCATCATCCAGCATCAGCTGCAGCAGGTCCGCCGACAGCCCCAGCAAGGCTCGGAAGCGCCCCGCATCGGGTGATGCCGGCCCCGGATCGGTGGCGTATGCGGCGATGATCTTCAGCAGGGCTTGGCGTGTCTCTGGCGTGCCTTTGTTAAAGTCGTGCAGCACATCCTGCAGCGCCGATCCGATGGGACCGGTCAGCATGTCGCGGATGTCGCTGTGCAGGTCGTTCTGCACCCAGCGCTGCAGATCCCCTTTCGCGGTGTGCGCTTGCACGCGCTGACGCAGCAAGTCGACCATGGCCAGCTGGATCGATCGAATGCGCAGGTTTTGGAACTTGTACTGACCGGCCCCGACGCTGCGCGACAGCAGGTACAGATCGGCAAGCTGGCTCATCGCGCCTTTCCAGTCTGCTTCGATGCTGGGTTGTTCCTTCAGGCGCGCACGCTTGTTGCGAAACGCTTCGGCCAACAGGTCGTAGGGCGTCACCTTGCCCTGTCCGGCTGCACTCAGCGCATCCTTGATGATGGGGTCGCCGGTTGGCTTGAAGGTCGGCTGCATGTCGTTGCGAACCGCGGTCATGCGACCGTCGCGATAGCTCAGCGAGCCCCCCAGGCGCGACGCTTCCGGATCCAGCAGCCACTGCCCCACCTTGGTCAGCACGGTAATCGCTTGCAGGTTGCTGCCGTCATCCAGCCGCGTGTTCAGAAGAGCCGGCGAAAGCGCCAGCGAAGACGGCAGCAGATCGCCCTGCCCAAGCAGCGCTGCGATCAGCGGCTCGTACTTCACGACGCCGTCTTTTTTCGACTGCATTTCGTAGTCAAAGCCGAAGAAGCGCGACTGCATGGTCGGCCAGTGACGATGCAGA
>JAYRFD010001272.1:0-3802 GCA_041908565.1 Polyangia bacterium
AAGCGAGCGGCGGCGCTGTTCGATCGCGTGCGTCTGGATCACTTCCGCGGCTTTGCGGCGCACTGGGAAGTGCCGGGGACGGCCAAGACCGCCGAGATTGGTCGCTGGGTTCCGGCTCCGGGCGCGCTTTTGTTCAAGACGCTGCTGTCCGATCCCGATACCGAAGAAGTTCACTACATCGCCGAAGACTTGGGCGTGATTACGCCCGATGTCGAAGCGCTGCGCGACGGCTTTGGCCTGCCCGGCATCCGCGTACTGCAGTTCGGCTTTGGTCCCGATGAAGCGTACGAAGGTCGGCCTTGGGGCTGCTTGAAGAACCACGTTGTGTACTCATCGACGCATGACAACGCGACGCTGATGGGCTGGTATCGCGGCGAAACGGACGGCACGCGCACCGACGAACAGGCCGCGCAAGAACGGGCTCGCGTCCATGAATACATGGGGTATCAGCCGCGACCGGACGAAGCGCATCAGGCGCTTCTGCGCTTGGCTTTGGCGACCAGCGCCGACACGGCGATCCTGCAGGTGCAGGACGTGCTGGGCTTGGGCAACGAAGCGCGCATGAACCGCCCCGGACAGAGCGAAGGCAACTGGCAGTTCCGTCTGCTGCCCGATCAGCTGGACGATCGCAGCTTGGATGCGCTGCGCAACTTGACGCGCATCTACGGTCGCTTGCCCAAGCCCAAGTCGGTGTAAGCTGCCGCCGCCATGAAGCTAGTCACCTTTGAGCTGGTTGAGTCTCCGTCGAGCGCGCCGCGGATCGGCGTGGTGGTCGAGTCCGCAGGAACCGATGCCGATGCGGCGCCGATCTTGGACCTGGCCGTCGCATTTGCCCACAGCGAAGCCCAAGCCGGGCGCGCCAGCGATCCCGACAGCGTGGCCCTGCGCTTTGGCCGCGACATGCTGGGCCTGATCGAACGACAGGATCTGGCGCTGCCGCGGATTCGCGAGCTACTGGCGCTGCACGCGCAAGGTCGTCTGCCCGCGACGTTTGAAGGTCGCAGCCTGCTGTGGCCGCGCGCGCTGACCCGCCTTCTGGCGCCGATTCCGCGACCGCTGTCGATGCGCGATGGCTATGCGTTTCGGCAGCATGTCGAAGCCGCTCGTCGCAATCGCGGCCTGCCGATGATTCCTGAGTTCGACGAGATCCCGATCTTCTATTACACGAACCACCTGTCCGTTTCGGGACCGGGGCCGGTGCGGGTGCGTCCGCTGCACACCCAGCAGCTGGACTTTGAACTGGAAGCCGCGATCGTGATCGGGCGGACGATTCGCGACGCGGATGTGGCGACCGCCAACGCTGCCATCTTTGGCTTGATGGTGATGAACGATCTGTCGGCGCGCGCGCTGCAGATGCACGAGATGAAGCTCAACCTGGGGCCGGCCAAGGGCAAAGATTTTTCGACGACGCTGGGGCCGTATCTGGTGCCCGTCGCGGATCTGGGGGCGGCGCGCAAGCCGGGTCCGCGTGGCGACCACTTCGATCTGCGCATGGTGGCGCGACACAACGGCGAACAAGTCGCCGAAGGCCGCCTGTCCGACATGAACTGGACCTTCGCCGAGATCATCGCGCGGGCCAGCTACGGCGTGACGCTGCACCCCGGCGAGGTCATCGGCAGCGGCACCGTCGGCACCGGCTGCTTTCTTGAGACCAACGGATCGAAGATCTACGACAACCGCTGGCTGGCTCCCGGCGACCGCATCGACTGCGAGATCGAAGCCCTGGGCTGCCTGCACAACACCATCGAGCTTGTGCCCTAGCCGACGCTGCCCGACGACATTCGCGCCGTCGCAAGGAGATCCGCATGCATCCGCCCATCGAAACGTCGGCCAGCACCGCTGAATCGGCGATCGTGCTGTATCACTACTGGCGATCGTCGTCGTCATGGCGGGTGCGCTGGGCGCTGATCGAAAAGGGCATCCCGTTTCGCGCCGAAGCCGTTGATCTGCTGAAGGGCGATCAGCGGTCGGCTGCTCATCGTGCGCGCAGCCCGCTTTCCATGGTGCCGGTGCTACACGTCGACGGCATCGACCTGGCCGAAAGCGTCGCGATCTTGGAATACCTGGAAGAAACGCACCCGAGCCCGGCTCTGGTGCCGGGCACGCCTCTTCTGCGGGCTCGCATGCGGCAGCTTGTGCAGATCATTGCCGCGGATACCCAGCCGCTGCAGAACCTGTCGGTGCTGGAACACGCCGACCGCCTGCACCCCGGTCCCGACACTCGGCGCAGCTGGGCCGAGCACTACATCAGCCGCGGCTTCGACGCGTATGAAGCCACGCTGGGACTGCCGGACCTGAGCGCTGCCGGCGGGCCATTTTCGTGTGGTCCCGCGCTGTCCATGGCCGACCTGTGCCTGGTGCCGCAGTGCTACAACGCCCGTCGACAGGGCCTGGATATCGGCGCACGCTGGCCTCGCATCGCGGCCATCGAAGCGGCCTGCCTAGCCACCGATTCCGGAAAGCGATCGGCCCCTGACGCCTGGCGACCGACGTAGCTGCGCAAGCAAGCGGATCGGACGTCGCTACAGCTTCGACACGACGCGCTTGCCACCGGCCACCGTCGACACACGGACGGCGCCGCGGTCTTCCAGTCGGGACAAGGGCGCAGCCAGGGCGGCCACCGACGTGCGTAGCTCTTGCGCCAGCAGCGCTTCTTCCACCGTGCTGCGATTGCCGATGGCCGCCATCACCTGCTCGGGGGATAGGCCCGTCTGAGGCTGCGCAGGCACCGGCGGCAGCTTCTCTTTGGTGTTGCGACCGCGCGGCGTTCCGCCTGCCTCGCGCCCGCCGACGGGAGAGATCAAGCCGTCGCTGCTGCCCATGCTCATCCAGGCTTCGGAAGGCGAAAGCGAGCTAGCCGGGGGCTTTGAACCCGCGCCGACTGACGCAGTCTTGGCGGGCGACGCAGCGGTCTTCGGTGCTGGCTTGCTGGGCGCGGCGGGCGTCGGTTTGGGCTTGGCAATGCCCAAGTCCGCTTCCGCATCGGCAATCGCGGCCGCCAGCAGATCATCGCCACCGGCCATGGCGACCCAGGTTGCCGACGGAGACTGACCACTTGGAGCGGTCGGCATCGACGTCGACGTCATTAAGGTCATGTCGCCGTCCCCATCGCCGCCACCGGATCGTCCCGTCGCTGCGGTGATGGGCTTTGCTCCTTCTGATCTTTTCAGGACGGCAGGATTCACCGTCACCACGGGGGCCGGTCGTGGCTTCGCCCCGGCTGCCGTGGGGGGCACTGCAGGCTTGGCCGGTGCGGGCTTGGCTGGCGGCGCGCTCGCGGGCTTTAGCTCGGCCTCGGCTTCGGCAATGGCCTTGGCCAGCGGATTGTCATCGTCGGCCATCGCCATCCAGGTCACCGACGGAGACTGCGCGCTTGGCGGGGTGGCGGTAATAAGCCCCGCGCTCAGCGACGGGTCTTTGATCTGCGCCTGAGCGCTGGGCGAAAGCGAGATCTGCGCCGACACCGCTTTGGCGGGGAGCGCGACGGGGCCGCTGCCTTTGACCGGTGCCGTCAGGGGCTTACTACCGCTGACAGAGCCCGGTTTGGAATCGGCATCACGAGCCGTCGGTGTCGCTGGCTTGCCAGCGGTATCGGCCTTGATCGCTGGCAGCTTGTCGCCGCTAGTCGCAGCCGCGTCTTTGCGAACCGCCCCGACGCCTGGCTTGCTGGGGGCGTCTTTGGCACTGGGCGTAGGCTTGCCTGCGCTGGTCGCAGCCTGCGCTTTTGCCGTCGCTGGCGCTGCTTTGGCGTTCAGGAAGGCTTGCACTTCCGGCGGGGTCTTGATGTTTGCCCCAGAACTGC
>JAYRFD010001273.1:0-3836 GCA_041908565.1 Polyangia bacterium
CCGGCTCCTGCCCCCAAGAACGTCAGGAACGACCGACGAGACAGTCTGTTCTGCGACACAACACACCTCCGCATGGGTGAACGCCATCTGCGATCGGCGCTCGGCAATCGACGAACCAGCCGCCGGTTTGGCGGCGCTTACTGGGATGTGGGCGGAGTCTGTTGTAAGTGCTCGGTCAGCGACCGGGACGCGCGCGTGTTCGCAGGCTAAACAGGGGACCGGGGCCGCGAAGCTCTTTGTGCTTGTTGCGCCCCGATCGAGCGACATCGGCCAGCGTGGTGCGCGACAAGAAGTCGGTGATCACCCCGCGCTCTTTCAGCCAGAACTTGTGCGCCGGGCACTCGTGCTCTTCCGAGCACAGCGGGAACCCGAGCATGCAACGTCGCTGCACGATCGGCTCATCCAGCGCTTCACAGATCTCCATCAGCGTGATTTCGGCTGCCGGCCTGGCCAGCATCACGCCGCCGCGCAACCCGCGCTGCGTCATGACCAAGCTCTTTCGCGACAGCATATTAATCAGCTTCGCAAGATACGGGCCAGGGATGGCCGTGGCCTCCGCGATGTCGCGCACAAAGACCGCTTCCTTCACTTTGGCCAGGTGTCCTAAGGCCAGCACGGCGTAGCCGACCGTTTGGCTGAGCATGATCTGTGTTCCCTATCTGATGACCTGAAGGTCATTTAGTCAGCTGATGTCTCTACTTCATGACCGGAAGGTCTGAAATAAGCGCCGAACTATAGCCCATCCACCTATGCAGAGGCGATGCCCAAGGCCTTGGTCATGCGACCCAACCGTCTGCCTACCCAGCACTTGCTGCGCTCTTCCATCACGACGGACAAAGCAGAGCTCGATAGAAGATGCGCAAGCCTTGCAGCGGCGACATGGCTTGACGCAAGGCTTACGCAGTTTTGTTCCCAACCAAGCGACGGCCCCGCCCGTAAGGCGATGCAAGTGTCGACGGGATCGGTGCAGCGATCGGCCACACGGCGACATGGCCATGAACAACATCCGCTGCCGCGCCAAGCGGCCTGCGCCAGTGCGAGCCCGCCTTGCCTTTCGTCCCGCGATCCGCGATCTCCACGATCAAGGGGTGGGCGCCAGCGCAGGCATGGTCTTCAATAGAAGTGGGATGTCTGCCAGCGAAGTCGGGGAGTCTGTCGGACGCAAAAGGATCGGACCGCACCCATGGATTCCCAAGTCGGGGGGGGAAGCCGCCATGCGTGGAGAGCACGAGCCATCGCGGTGTGAATGCACGGGCCCAGCGGACGCACGGGCATGCCTGCGTCGATGCGTTGGGCTGCAGCATTTGCGTTGGGCTGCCGCGCTGCTTGCGCTGGTGTTGCCGCATGCCGCCACGGCCGCGGTGGCGGTCACTGCAGGTCCCTGGCCCACGCTGCGCCTGCGCATCGCTCCGGCGATTCAGCTGACGCAGGACTCTGCCCATGCAAGCCGGCTGGATCTGGCATTGGGGGTGACCGCGGGTCTGCCCATCGTCCTTTATCCCGAAGGAAGCGGCGACCTGCTGTCCAAGGTGTTCGTGCTGTATCCAGAGCTTGGCTACCAATACCAAAGCGCTGGGCAGCACCTGTTTTCCGTCGGTACGTACCTGGGTTATGGCCCCGGCATGATGTACGGCGCAGCGGGCGCAAGCCTGCTGGTGGGCTCGCAGATCGAAGGACGCAGCCTGGGCTTTCGCTATGGCGCGGGCCTGCACATGCTGTTCGACACGATCTCGATCGAGCTACAGCATCAAGCACTGTGGGTGCAGTCTGTGACGCAGCACGATCTGATTCTGTGGCTGGGCATAAACCCGGTGCAGATCGCCAACCTGGGCGGCAGGATCCACTGACGATGCGCTGCCCATTCTGATCTCGCTGCCGACCGCTGTCAGTGCGTGGCAGTCGATCAATCAATCAATCAATCAATCGAGCCAGCGAGCGATCAATCCGTCGATGCGCTGCGGCGAGCTCAGCTGGGGTTCTTGCAGCGATGGACCGCGGTCGCTGTGTTAGGGTCGCGCCATGCTTGATCACATCGGAATCACGGTCGCGAACTTCGATCGCAGCATGGCGTTCTATGACAAGGTGCTGGGCTCCATCGGCTACCGTCGGATGATGACCCTGATCCCGGGGGAGTATCCGGGACCGAACAAGGTGGCTGGCTATGGTCGCGAGCAGCCGCAGTTCTGGATTGGCGAAAACGGCATGTCGTTCTGGGATGAACGGCATGCGCCGGCCAAAAGCCCGATCCACCTGGCGTTCAAGGCCGACGGTCCCGAGCAGGTCAAGGCGTTCTATGAAGCAGCCTTGGCCGCGGGAGGCACGGACTATGGCCCGCCAGGCCCGCGTCCGCAGTATCACCCCGGCTATTACGGCGCGTTCATCTTGGATCCAGATGGCAACAACATCGAAGCCGTCTGTCACAACGTCCGCGCCTAGAACGCCCGTCCCGATCGGCGCGCTGCCGACCTATCCGCAAGCGACCGCAGCGCAGATGAACAGGCTGCAAGTCGTCGCTAGCAGACCGGGTTCTTGCATCCCCATCACGGCGACTGCAGTACTATCGGCGCATGTCGTCATCTGCGCGTCGCTGGCTTACGCACGCTGGGATCCTGCTTTCGCTGGTGCTTGTGCACATCGCCAAGTACCCAGGCTGGTGGACAGGTCGATCCGGTGGGCTGAACAAGTTTGACGCGACGCTGCTTTTGATCTGCCTGCTTGTCTATGCCGCGGTGACGTCGCTCATCATGCTGGGGCTCGCGGACCGACGCGGCGGCCCGTGGTTCCTGCACGGCTTCCTGCTTTCGACAACGCTGGGATCGTGCCTGTATCTGAAGGCCGAGATGAAGCAACACGAAGCGCGACTGCAAGAGCTCGAGGCGCAGCAGCGACAAAGCAAAGCAGCACACTGACCGCAGACTACGCGACCGCTGGGCCTGCGGGCGCGCTGCACGCTGCTGCGATCGCGTTCCAACGTCGATCGCACTTCAGCGAATGCAAGACGTGGGCAGGTTGCGGATTGGGACGCGACGCGCTCAGCGTACGTTGCGCGATCAAACGCAGCCGTGGCTTTAGCCAGGCAGATAGGTGAAACGAAGCTCGTAGTCGCAGATCGAGAAGCTATCGCCTTCATCAATGCGCTTGTTGTCGATGCGCATGCCCTTGTACTCGATGCCGTTGGTCGAGCCGAGGTCCTTGATGTAATAGACGCCGTTTCGTCGCAGAACCATCGCGTGCTTGCGCGAGATGTTGCCGTCCTTGATCGCCAAGTCTGCCGTCTTCGATCCGCGTCCGATCACGAACTGGTCTTTGTCGACCAGCATGCGCTGTCCCTGAAACACCAGATAAAGCGGCGGGGCTGAAGCATCCAGCGCTCCCGGCGGAACCGAGGGTGCGATCGGCGGTGACCAGCTAGATGGCGGCGGCGATGCAGCCGATGGAGCAGACATCGCGCCCGAGATGTGATTCGGGTTTGACGGCGGGGTCGGGATCCCCGGACGGGCTCCAATCGCCGGCGGCAGCGTCGAGTTGCGGGCCGAAGGCGGAGCCGGCGGCGTGATCGGGCGGGGCGGCAATACGGGCGCGGCCGATGGCAAGGGCGCGGGCGGCGTGACGGGCCCACCGATGGGGCGCAGTCCCGGGGACGAACCCACCGTCGGGCGCAGCGGCGATCCCGGACTGGTCGCCGACAGGATCTGACTGGGGTTTGCGGCTCCTGGAACCTGATAGTTCTTCGAGCGTGCATACAGCCGCATCGACTCGTTGACCAAATAGTCAATGGAGCAATCGAAGTCGTTCGCCATCGCTTCGAACGTCTCCCAGAGGACGTCGCGACAGTA
>JAYRFD010001274.1:0-2387 GCA_041908565.1 Polyangia bacterium
CCTTCGGCGGTCAGGCCATGCTGCACGAGCAGCCGGCGCGCGACTTCGATCGTGAACTCGGTCCACTCCTCCATGCACTCGGCGGTGACCAGGCCAGAAAACGAGTTCAGCAGGTTGACTCCCTCTTCGCCGCACAACAGCCGCTGGTATTCCGCGTCCTGGCTGAAGTGGGCTTCGATCTGCTCGGGCGAGTCCCAAAGCTCGCGCAGCGTCGCGGCGCGGAAGGCCTGCAGGACCTCGACCACGCGGGGCGGGGCGCCGACGGCATCTTTGACGCCCAGAAACAGCGACACGACATCGGCGCCGTTTTCATGGAAGAGCTTCAGCAGCCCATCGAAGGCGCCCTCCCGCGTGAGGACCCACAGCGAAAAGGCCAGCAGGCGCAGGTCGACGTACTCATCGGTCGACAGTGTGTTCGATCCGACGACCACCTCTTCGGTTTCAAACACGCGCCGACCGTTGCTGAGCTGCGCGAAGTCCATGCTCAGCAGGCGGAACTTGGTGCGGAAGCCCCACTGCGCGCGCTGCGCCGGGGTCGCCAGTTCAGACCCCGCCAGCAGCATCAGCGTGAACGACTTGATGAAGTCGATGCGGGCCCGCGCTAGGTCGCGCACGGTCTGAAGATGCGTCGCATAGGTCTCGCCCGGCAGCCCCAAGATGATCTCGGAATAGGTGCGCAGGCCGGCTTCTTTGATCTTGGGGGCCAGGCCCATCAGCGCATCCAACCGAATGTTTTCGCGTCGGATGTTGGTCAGGATCTGCGGATCGGTCGACTGTACGGACATGGTCAGGCGCAGCGTGCCGTTTAGGCGCCGACCGGCTTCGATGACGCGCTCTTTGCGGTTCTTGCCGGTGCTGGCCATCACCGACTTGGGCCAGCCGTGGCGGTCTTGCACGGCGCGGATGGCGTCGCAGATCTCGGCATCGCGCGCATACATGCCGAAGTTCAGATCACTGATCTCAAGCGTCGGCATGCCCGGTGGGACGCGGGGGGCGATGTATTCGATCTCGCGGCGCACGCGGTCCAGCGAAAAGTAGTGAACCTTGGACGTCAGGCGCGACCCGTCGACGCAGAAGCTGCAGGTAAACGGGCAGCCGCGATTGGTCTGCAGAAGCGGCACCAGGCGCCCATCGAAGAACGGATCCAGAAGTCCCATCAGATAGGGCGAGGGGATGTCGTCCAGGTTGGCCGGCCGATCCACCGGTTCGTACTGCAGACGGCCATCGGCGTGGCGCGTGACGCAGCCGGCAATACGGGCGCGGGGCAGCGCTGCCTTGGCATCGCGCAGCGAACCGATCGACAGCACCTGTTCGATCAGGTTGGCGAAGCCCAGCTCGCCTTCGATGGGGATGTAGAAGTCGACTTCGGGTACGCGGTCCAGCAGGGCCTGCTGCGACGGCAGATCGGCGGGAAAGTTGGGCCCGCCCCAGACGGTTAGGGCCTGCGGCTTGCGCTCTTTCAGCATGCGGAACAGCTCGATGCCGATGCGCTGGTTCCAGCAGTAGTTGCTAAGCCCCAAGACATCGGGCGGATCGTCGTTCAAGGCGCGATCGAGATCGGCGATGTACTTGAACAAGCGCACCTGCACCTGCGCACCGAAGCGAGCCAGGCAGTACGCCGCGACGTAGCCGACGTTCAGCGGGACGACATCGGTCGACAACGCGATGGTGTCGTAGGTGAGATCGCCCAGATAGATTTTGACGGCCTCGCGCATCGCAGCATCCTTGGCCCGAGTGTTGTTGGCAGGCGCGCGACTATACCGAACCCGGCCCGCAGAGCTCAGTCGATGTGCAGGTATGGGGGGGCGGGCCGACGACCGACCGGGGCAGCCAGGACGATCCCCAGGTGATGCCAGCGCCGGTCGCCATCCTGATCGTGCCAGCGTCGGTTGAATTCGGCGTGGGACAGCACGCCGCGGCTGCCCCAGATCGAAGGGTCTTCAAAGATCAGGCGATCGCGCTCGACTGCCAGGACGACGACATAGTGACCCTCGGTCCATACCTGGCTGTAGTCGGCAATTGGCGCGTCGGGCCAGGCCTGCAGCGCCACCAGTACGGGGATGCCGCGGCGCACCGCGTGCGCTAGGTCGGCGATGTGCAGGTTTTCGCGAAGCTCGGGCGAAAGGCCATGGGCGCGCGCCACCCGCACAATCGCTTCCGGTGGAACACCGTCGCTTGGGGTGGCACCCATCTCCTTCGCTAGCTCGGCTTCGCTGGTCTCTTCGCCGTAGTACGCCAGCACCGCCTGCAGCGCCGACGGCCCGCAGGTGTAGTCCGTCGTCTGCCGCACATCGGGCAGCCGCAGCTCACGCGGGGGCACGCAGCCCACCAGCAGCAGCACACCCAGCGTCCAGACGAATCGAGTGCGTGGAGCCGACCACATGCCG